>NZ_JBDZDK010000011.1:0-133121 GCF_040049155.1 Sphingomonas silueang | reverse complement strand
ATCAGTCCGCTTGCCCAGACAATGTGGCTCAATCTTCGCCCATTGGGCATCCGTCAGTACGTCTCGGTCCATCCAAAGCGTGAATCACATTCGTAAAGCTTTGTGAATCCCCACACGCCCTAGGGTTATTCCCGAAACGTGATGTGGCGTCCACCGCAATATTCTGGGCTGCCACGGCCAATGTCCCCCCAAAGCCACACCCCACCCGCAAAATCTCCAACACCCCGACCTCCTGCTGTCCTACACCCCGCGCCTTATGCTCGGCTCGCCGCCATGCGCACCAAGACCGCCCCGCTCGCCCCCGAGCTTTCGCCAGCGCCCGAAGCGGCGCTCGTCCCCACCCCGGCCGCGACCGGCGACCTCGCCGTCCCGTTGTCCCCGACGCCTCATCTCGACGCGCACGGCTATGACCCGGCGGACTATCGCTGGGTGCCGGTGCGCCGCAGGCCACGCGCCGACGGCTGGACCGAGGAGCGCCAGCGCGCGTTCATCGAGGCGCTGGCCGATATGGGATCGGTCGATCGCGCCGCGCGCAGCGTCGGCATGACGCGGGTCGGCGCCTATGCCCTGCGCCGCGCGCCGGGCAGCGAGGGCTTTGCCCGCGCATGGGATGCGGCGGTGGCGCAGGCGGTGAACATGCTGGTCGACGTCGCGTTCGAGCGCGCCGTGCACGGCACCGAGGAGGTGGTGTTCGACCGCGACGGTCGCCGCTGCGGGGTGCGCCACCGCAACAGCGACCGGCTGCTGATGTTCCTGCTCGCCGCCCATTATCCCGATCGCTACGGCCGTACCCGGCGCAGGCGCGCGGGCGGCAACACCGCGCTGCCGATCGCCGAGGCGCTCGACCGGCTGGCCCCCGTCGCGCCGGAAGCACCCGAGGCGCTGCTCGACCGCGAGGCACTGAACGATGCGCTGCTGATCGCCGATCTGGGCGACGGCACGGTGCCGTATTTCCTCGATCCCTATCGCCCCCGACCCGATGCGCCGCCGCCGCCGCCCCGCGCGGACGATCCCGACCTGCCGTACCTGCCCGAGCCGGGGCCGCTCGGCGAAGCGTTCGGGATCGAACTGGAACTGGCCAAGCGCGGCATCGTGCCGCCCGCCGAACCGCGCCGCCGCCGCAAACCCACGCCACGAGTGTAAAGTTTGTAAACTTCGGGCCCGGAAATCCCCCTTCCGCAAATCGCATACGATGATAGATTTCCGCCCGATCGGCACCTGGGGAGGATGCCGGACAGGGGGACAGACATGAGAGGCTCGATTCTGGTCGGGATGGCGCTGCTGCTGCCGTCCCATGCGTTGGCACAGGCGACGATGATGGTTCCGACCGGCGGCGGCACCACCACGCCGGTGGCGCAGGATGCAGTGGCCCCGCCGCCCGACGACGATCCGAAGGAGATCGCCGAGGATGCCGCGCGCGACCTGACGCCGACGCGCTTCTACAACCGCCCCGGCGCGACCCGTGCCGAGTATGACGCGGCGTGGCAGCAGTGCCGCCTGATCGCGCGCGGATCGCGCACGCCTTCGGGCATGGTGCCGGTCTATTACAATCCGGCGGTCATCTCGCCGATCGCGGCGGGGATCGGCGGGGGGCTGGGCGGGCTGCTCGGCGCGGCGCTGGCGCAGGGGGCGCAGCGGCGCGCGAACCGCCAGAACTGCATGCTGATCCGCGGCTGGCGGCTGGTCGAGCCGACCGCTGCCGCCGCCGCCCCGGTGATCGCGATGACGCCGGAGGCGCGCGAGGCGCATCTGAACCAGGCGCTGGGTGCTGCCGAGGTGAACGGCAAGCTGACCGAACAGACCAGCTTCGCGATGTTCGCCGACGATGCGCTGAAGCTCGACGCGCCGCTGACCGGCCCGGGCAGCGTGTTCGTCGGCAGGAAGATCGATCCCGCCGTCCCGATCGTGCCGGGGCCGGACGAGGCGGCGATCGTTATCGGCTTCCGCCGCCCCGATCCGGCGAGCGCGGGCCGCTCGGCGATGATCGACCTGATGCGCTACGACATCGACAAGCGCGACATCGTCTATCGCCCGCGCGACTGGAAGGCGAAGGGCGACCAGACGACGTATCAGCTGATGATCGGCAGCGGCGACAAGAAGGCGCCCTATGAGGTGCAGGTCGTGCGGGTGACGCCCGGCGCCTATGTCCTGAACGCGATGACCGCCGGGCCGTTGCTGGCGACGAGCACCAACTGCTTCGGCGCGCCGGTGGTCGAGGTGAAGCCGGGCGAGGTCGCCTATCTCGGCGACTTCATCCCCTATGTGAACCTGCGCACCGCGACGCATGGTCGCTACGACGGTCTGGTCTATGCCGGGCAGACCGGCGACGCCGCCACCACGCTGGCCACGAAGCAGCCCGCGCTCGCCGGGGCGATGCGACCGGCGACATGGCGCAACCAGGCGACCTATGGCTGTTCGGCGGTCACGATGACGCGGTTCGACCTGAACGGCGTCGAGGCGCTGCCTGCGGTGGTGCCGCCCGCGCAGTAGCGGTGGGGGCCACGGGCGAAGCCCGTGGCGTCGGACGGCACCGGTGGTGCCGCCGGCCGGGCACGCCTGTCTGGCGCGGTGCAGCCATGGCTGCACCTTGCCCGGCGCGCCTTACATCCGGTTCGCCACCGCCTGCTCGACCATCGCATTGTCGTCGTCGTCGGCCTTGTCGGCGGCGTCCTCGCCCATGTCGCGGACGTTCTCGGCCTGTGCCTCCAGCGCGTCCTCGACCTGCTCGTTATTGGTCGCGTCGGCCTGTGCCTCCAGCGCGTCGGCGCGGTTCTCGGTCATCGCCTCGATATTGTCGGCGGCCTTGTCGTCGGCATTGCCACCGCACGCGCCCAGCATCAGCAGCGCGGCCATGCCGCCGGCCTTCATCATCGTCTTCATGCTAAAACCCCTTTGACCCTCCCGCCGCACCGGCGGGCGAGCGGCATCAATCGCCGGTCGCGCCCAAAGGTTCCGCCTGCGTACCGACCGGCGGCAGCGACCAGTCGATGGCGCCACGCCCCCGCGCCTCGAGGAAGGCATTGGCCTGGCTGAACGGGCGACTGCCGAACCAGCCGCTGTGCGCCGACAGCGGCGAGGGATGCCGCGCACGCAGCACCAGATGCCGCCCGCCCGCCCGCACGTCGCGCACGAAGCCCGCCTTCTTCTGCGCATGCGATCCCCACAGCAGGAACACGCCGGGTTCGCTGCGTTCGGCGACGGCATGGATCACCGCATCGGTCAGCGCCTCCCACCCGTGCCCGGCATGCGATGCGGCGCGCCCCTGCTCGACGGTCAGCACGCTGTTGAGCAGCAGCACCCCCTGCCGCGCCCAATGGTCGAGGAACCCGTGCGCGGGCGGCACGATCCCCAGATCGTCGTGCAGTTCCCTGAAGATGTTGCGCAGCGACGGCGGCACCGCCACGCCGGGCCGCACCGAAAAGCTCAGCCCATGCGCCTGTCCGGGGCCGTGATAGGGATCCTGCCCGAGGATCACGACCCGCACCCGATCGAGCGGGGTCAGCGCCAGCGCCGCGAACCAGTCGCGCGAATGCGGCAGGATGCGCTTGCCCGCCGCCTTCTCGGCCTTCAGGAAATCGCGCAGGGCCGCCATGCCGTCGCTCGCGAACACCGGGGCGAGCGACGCCTCCCAGCTCGGGTCGATCCCCGCCGGGATCATGCCCGCCGCACGAACTCGGCGCGCAGCACCAGCCCCTTGATCCCGTCGTACTTGCAGTCGATCTCCTGCGCATCGCCGGTCAGCCGGATCGAACGGATGCGGGTGCCGCGCTTCAGCGTCTGCCCGGCGCCCTTGACGGTCAGGTCCTTGATGAGCGTCACCGCATCGCCGTCGGCCAGCACATTGCCCACCGCGTCGCGCACGACGAGCTCCTCCCCGGCGGACTCGGCCGCCCGCTGCTGCGACGCGGGCACCCATTCCCCGCTCGCCTCGTCATAGACATAGTCGTCGTCGGCCATCGTTCGCGTTCCTTTCGGTGCCGCGTTAACCGACCGTGGGGGTTCAGAACACCCCCGGCACCTCGCGCTGCACCGTCGAGGGGCGGTCGGGCTGGAGCAGCGTCAGGCCGTCCGGCTCGGCAAGGGTGCGCGCGGCGTTGGTGCCGGTCGCGTCGGCGGCGGCGGTCGTGCTGATCCGGGTGCACTGCCGCCCGGCGAGGAAGTCGAGCGCGCGGGCGACCGAATCCTCGCGCGCGTCGCCCAGCGGATAGCCGATGTCGTCGCTGGCGCGGCAGGTGTTGGGCACGGTGGTCGCGAGCCCGCCGTAATAGGCCGCCGAGCGCGCCGAGTTCTGCACCGCCAGCGCCACCACGCGCAGCCGGTCGTCGCATCCGGCACGGTCGAGCGCGATCTGCCCGACCGGCTTGCCATAGGTGTTCGACCCCACCAGCGCCATGTTGCTGCCGAGATAGGGGACGAAGGCGTTGATGACGAGTTCGCTGGCCGAGGCGGTGCGACCGGTGCCGATGAAGGCGATCTTGGTCGGCGTCACCGACTGCGCGGTGGGCGCGAAATATTTGACCTCGTTCTCCGCCGACTTCTCGGGGCGGAAGGTGGTGTAGCTGTAGACCTGGCTCGACGTCTTGCCGCCGCCCAGCAGGTCGCCCATCAGTTCGGCGACCGAGATCAGCCCGCCGCCGTTGTAGCGGAAATCGATGACGAACTCGGTGATGCCCTGCGCGCGGAAACTGGCGAAGGCGTCGCGCAGCGGCTGGTTGGCGGGGGTGATGAAGGTGCGCAGGTTGATATAGCCGACGCGCTTCGACCCGTCCTGGATCACCTTGGCGCCATAGCGGGTCGACACCGGCAGCAGGCTGAAATCGGTCTTGGCCACGGTGGCGGTGGTCGTCGTGCCCTCGAGGGTGCGGAAACGGAACACGCGGGCGGTGCCCGGCGTGTCGGGGCCGAGCGCGTTGGTAAGACCGTCCGTACCCTCTGCAGCGATGATGTCCGACACGTTGCGCAGATTGCCGGTGGTGGTGCCGATCTGGGTGATCTCGGTCCCGCGGTCGATCCCGGCGGCCAGTGCGGGTGCGCCCTCGAACGATTCGATCACGAACAACCGCCGCCCGGTGGAATCGAGCGCGAAGCGGGTGCCGAACCCGGCGGTCGAGCCCGAGCTGTAATAGGCATTCTCCTCGGCGATCGAGGTGAGATAGGTGAAATAGCGGTCCTTGCGCTGTGCCCGCGCGGTGGCGGTCAGCGCGTCGATATAGGCATCGACCGTCGAATAGGGCGTCGGATCGAGCGTGGCGGGCAGCGTCTCGGGGAAGAGATACCATTCGCGCAGCTGGGCCAATGCCCAGTCCTGCCGCTCGCGCAGCGAACAGCCCGCGGTCGCGGTCGGCGTGGGCGAGGCGGTCGGGGTAGGCGAGGGGGTGGGCGTCGATCCGCTCGCCCCGCCGGATACGCTGCCGCTGCCGCCGCCCCCGCCGCATGCCGACAACATCGCCAGCACGCCCAACGCCGCTCCGAACCGACCACGCATACGCCGCCCACTCCTTTTGCGCCCAACAGCTTAGATAGCGCCGGGCGAAAGAAAAGCGGAATCGTATCCCTTGGTACGGCTCAGTTCTTGAGTGCTTCCAGCAGCCGTTTGACTTCCTGCGACCGGCCGCGCGGCAGGATCATCACGTCGTTGCCGCTGGCGACGACGATCAGGTCGCTCACCCCGATCATCGCGATGCGCACCCCGTCGGAGCGGACGAGGCAGCCGGTCGAATCGAGGATGGTGACGTCGCCGCCATGGCTGTTGCGCTCGGCATCGAGCTCGCTGATCGCGTGCAGCGCGTCCCAGCTGCCCACGTCGTTCCAGCCCATGGCGACCGGCGCGACGGCGACGCGCTCGGCGCGCTCCATCACCGCATAGTCGATCGAATCGGACGGGCAGGCGGCGAACGCCTCGGCATCGGGGCGGATGCACACGCCGTCGCGCGCGGCAAGGTCCATCGAGCGCCGTGCCGCCCGCGCGATGGCGGGGACATGGGTTTCGAGCGCCTCGAGGAACTTGTCGGCGCGGAACAGGAAGATGCCGCCGTTCCACGCATGGTCGCCCGATGCCAGCATCGCCCGGGCGGCATCCAGCGGCGGCTTCTCGACGAAGCGGTCGACGCGGTGCACGCCGTCGACCAGCGCCTCGCCGACCTTGATCCAGCCATAGCCGGTCTCCGGCGCATCGGGGGTGATGCCGAAGGTGACGAGCCAGCCTTCGGCGACCAGCGGCAGCGCAAGGTCGATCGCCGCCTGGAACGCATCGAGATCGGCGATCACATGGTCGGAGGGCATGACCAGCAGCGCCGAATCGCCCCCGGCCTGGATCGCGGCCAGCGCGATCGCGGGCGCGGTGTTGCGCCCGGCGGGTTCGAGGATCACCGCCTGCGGCGACAGGTCGACCGCGGCGAGCTGTTCCTCGACCGCCGCCGCATGCGATGCGTTGGCGACGACGATCGGCGCGGCATATTGCTCGCCCACCGTGCGGCGGGCGGTCAGTTGCAGCATCGTCTCCTCGGCGGTCAGCGCGAGGAACTGCTTGGGCTTTTCGGGGCGGGACATCGGCCACAGTCGGGTTCCCGATCCCCCGGACAGAATGACGGGGACGATAGCGGGATGCGACGACATGCGGGTCCTTCTCCGATGTGGCACGGGCGCGTGCCATGGCAGCCAGAAGCGGTGGCCGTTTCGCTACAACAATGAGTGCCGGATTAGTATCCCTTGCGTTCAGCAATTCTTTGCCCTTTGAAGCGATAGCGGTCAGGTGTCGGCTGACCTTACACCTGTTATGGACCGTGCCTGATGATCCGGCTCTTCAAGCACTATGTGCCCTATGCCGTGCTCGTGCTCGGCGCGCTGGACTTCGTGGTGCTGCTGTTCGCCGCCGAGCTCGGCTGGGTGGTGCGCGCGATGCAGATCGGCATGGGGATCGTGCCGACGCACCGGCGCATCCCCGAACTGGTCAGCTTCGCGGTCAGCCTCCAGGTCGCGATGGTCGCGGTCGGGGTCTATGGCGCCGACGCGCTCCAGTCGCTGCGCTTCGCCGCCGCGCGGCTGCTGGTGGCGATCTCGCTCGGCGTGATCTTCATCGCGGTGCTGCTGTTCTTCATGCCCTCGATCATGCTGTGGCGGTCGAACCTGTTCTACGCCATGGTCTTCGCGTGCGTGCTGCTGGCGGTGCTGCGGCTCGTCACCGGCACCTTCTTCGGCGGGCAGGCGTTCAAGCGGCGGGTGGTGGTGCTGGGCGCGGGCGCGCGGGCGCTGCGGCTGAAGCAGCTGGGCCAGTCGCGCGGGGCGGGGTTCATGGTCGTCGGCTATGTCGCGATGCGCGAGAGCGACCGGATGATCCCGGAGGCGATCGCCCGCGATGCGATCCACAACCTGGCCGATCACGTCGTGTCGCTGCGCGCGGCCGAGGTCGTACTGGCGCTGGAGGAACGGCGCGGCGCGTTGCCGCTCAAGGATCTGCTGCGCATCCGCACCACCGGCGTGCACGTCAACGAGATATCGACCTTCCTCGAACGGGAGACGGGGCGCGTCGACCTCGACAGCGTGAACCCGTCGTGGCTGATCTTCTCGGACGGTTTTTCGTCGGGGCGAATGTTCTCCAGCATCTTCAAGCGGCTGTTCGACATCGCCGCCAGCGCGACGTTGCTCACGCTCACGCTGCCGCTGATCCTGCTCGCCGCGCTGCTGGTGAAGCTCGACAGCAAGGGGCCGGTCTTCTACCGCCAGCGCCGCGTCGGGCTGTACGGCGTGCCGTTCGACATTCCCAAGCTGCGCTCGATGCGCACCGATGCCGAGGTGGCGGGCACCGCCGTATGGGCGGAAAAGGACGATCCGCGCATCACCCGCGTCGGCCGCTTCCTGCGCAAGACGCGCATCGACGAGCTGCCGCAATGCTGGAGCGTGCTGAAGGGCGAGATGAGCTTCGTCGGCCCGCGTCCCGAACGCCCGCAGTTCGTCGCCGATCTCGAAGAGGCGCTGCGCTATTATGCCGAGCGGCACATGGTGAAGCCGGGGATCACCGGCTGGGCGCAGATCAACTATCCCTATGGCGCGTCGATCGACGATGCCCGGCAGAAGCTCGAATACGACCTGTATTACGCCAAGAATTATTCGCCGTTCCTCGACCTGCTGATCCTGCTCCAGACATTGCGGGTGATCCTGTGGTCGAGCGGGGCACGGTGAGGCGGCGATGCTGACCGGGCTGCTCATCTGGGGCCATGCCAGCGCCGCGCTGCTGTTCGGCGCGCTGGCGCTGTGGGCGCTCCGGCGCGAGCATGCCCCCGACCTGCCGCCGGACGGACTGCTCGCCGCCGCGCTGGCGACGACCGCGCTCTGGGCGCTGTCGGTCGCGGGGATCGGGACGACCTCGACCGTGACGCTGCTGCTGGAGGGCGGGCGCACGCTCGGCTGGCTGGCGGTGCTGTTCGCGGTGCAGCGGCTAAGCGACGGGCGGCACGGTCCCGCCGTCACGCTGGCGTTCGGCGCGGTCGCCGCCGTCGATGTCGTGCAGACGCTGCTCCATTTCCTCGCCGCCGGTACCGCCGGTCCCGATATGGCGGCGGTGGCGGAGGCGGCGACGATGCTGCGCGCGCTGGCGGCGCTGGGCGCGCTGGCGCTGCTCCACGGCATGTTCCCGGCCACCGCCTCCGCATCGGCGCGGCTGGTGCTGCTGGCGGCAGGCGCGCTGTGGCTGATCGACGCCAATTTCGGCATCGTGCGCTATCTGATCGGCAGCGTGCCGGGCGAACTGGGCGCGGCGCGCGGGTTCGCCGTCACCGCGCTGGCGGGGATGATCGCGCTGGCACTGTCGCGGCGCGGCGGCGGGGCGGTGCAGCTGTCGCGCGCGGTCGCGTTCCATTCGCTGTCGCTGCTGGGTCTCGCCGCCTATTTCGCGGTGACGATCATGGCGGTCGCGCTGATCGCGGCGCTGGGCGGCGGCTATGCCCGGCTGCTCCAGGCGGCATTCGTGTTCGGATCGACCGCCGCGGTCGTCGCCGCGGCATCGTCGGGCTGGCTGCGGGCATGGGCGCGGGTCAAGCTCGCCAAGCATTTCTTCCGCCACCGCTACGACTATCGCGCCGAATGGACCCGCTTCACCGAGACGCTGGGCGAGCCCAAGGGCGGCGCGCCGCTCGACGAACGGCTGGTCAAGGCGCTGGCCGACCTGACCGATTCGCCCGCCGGGCTGCTGCTGGTCGCCGACGGCGGCGCGCTGGCGGTGCAGGCGTCGTGGCGCTGGGACGGCGAGGTCGCGCTGGTCGAGGGCGCGCCGGACCTTGCCCGCTATCTGGCGGATACCGGGCGCATCCTCGAGATCGACGCGGTGCGGCACGGCCAAGGCAGCGCCGCCGATGCGCAGGCGCTGCCGGGCGCGCTGCTGGCGCAGGGCGAGGCGTGGGCGCTGGTGCCGCTGCCGCATCTGGGGCAGCTGACCGGTGCGATCCTGCTCGCCCGCCCGCCGGTGCCGCGCGCGCTCGACTGGGAGGATTTCGACCTGCTGCGCATCGCCGGGCGGCAGGTCGCCAGCTATCTGGCCGAGGCACGGGCGCAGGGCGCGCTGGCCGAGGCGCGCCGGTTCGAGGAATTCAACCGCCGCTTCGCCTTCATCCTCCACGACGTGAAGAATATCGTAAGCCAGTTGAGCCTAGTTGCCCGCAATGCGCAACGCCACGCCGACAACCCCGATTTCCGCGCCGACATGGTCGCCACGCTCAACGAATCGGCGGCGCGGATGAACGACCTGCTCGCCCGCCTCGCCGAGCGCGAGCCGCCGCGCATCGCCGCGGCGGGCGCGGTGGCGCTGGACGGCGTGGCGCTGCGCGCCGCGCTGCGCTTCCGCCTGCGCGGCGAGGTGGTGGTCGAGGGCGACGGCAGCCCGCTGGCCGCAGCCGATCCGGCGCGGTTGCAGCAGGTGGTCGATCATCTCGTCCACAATGCGATCGACGCGGGCGGCGCGGCCCCGGTACGGATCGTGACCGGCAGCGACGGCGGCGAACCGTGGATCGAGGTGATCGACAGCGGCATCGGCATGACCGCGCGGTTCGTGCGCGACGAACTGTTCCGCCCGTTCGTCTCGTCCAAGCCCGGCGGCTTCGGCATTGGCGCCTATGAGGCGCGGCAGCTGACCGAGGCGATGGGCGGGCGGATCGCGGTCGAATCGGTACCGGGGCGCGGCACCCGCTTCCGCGTGACGCTGCGCGCGGCGACCGGCGCCATGGCGGCAGCGGCATGAGCGCCGCACCGTGCCTGCTGATCGTCGAGGACGATCCCGGCCTTCAGCGGCAGTTGCGCTGGGCCTATGACGGCTATCGCATCGCGGTGGCGGGCGACCGGGAGGCGGCGCTGGCGGCGGTGCGCGCCGATGCGCCCGACGTGGTGACGCTCGACCTCGGCCTCCCGCCCGATCCCGACGGCGTGGCGGAGGGGTTCGCGACGATGGAGGCGATCCTCGCGCTGAAACCCGATACCAAGATCGTCGTCGCGACCGGGCACGGCGAACATGCCAGCGCATTGCGGGCGATCGAACTGGGCGCGTGGGATTTCTATGCCAAGCCGATCGATATCGACGCGCTGGGGATGATCGTCGGCCGCGCGTTCCACGTCCATGCGCTGGAGGCGGAGAACCGGCGGCTGGCGGCGCGGGCGGCGGGGCAGAGCGTGCTCGGCGGCATGCTGACCGCCGCGCCCGAGATGCTGAAGGTCACGCGCACGATCGAGCGCGTCGCCCCCGCCGACGTCTCGGTGATGCTGCTCGGCGCGTCGGGCACCGGCAAGGAACTGCTGGCGCACGCGCTGCACGATGCCTCGCGCAGGCGCAGCGGCGCGTTCGTCGCGATCAATTGCGCCGCCATCCCCGAGACGCTCCTGGAAAGCGAGCTGTTCGGCCATGAGAAGGGTGCGTTCACCGGCGCGATCCGCACCACGCCCGGCAAGATCGAACAGGCGGCGGGCGGCACGCTGTTCCTCGACGAGATCGGCGACGTACCGCTCGCGCTTCAGGTGAAGCTGCTGCGCTTCCTGCAGGAACGGGTGATCGAGCGGATCGGGGGGCGCAAGGCCATCCCGGTCGACACCCGCATCGTGTGCGCGACGCATCAGGACATCGACGCGATGGTCGCCGACGGGCGGTTCCGCGAGGATCTCTATTACCGCCTCGCCGAGATCGTCGTACGCATTCCGACCCTGGCCGAGCGCAGCGGCGATGCGGTGCTGCTGGCGCGGGCGTTCCTCGATCGGCACGTGCGGCAGATGGGGCTGACCCCGCGTCGCTTCGCGCCCGACGCGCTGGCGGCGATCGACGGCTGGGGCTGGCCCGGCAATGTCCGCGAACTCGAGAACCGGGTGAAGCGCGCGGCGATCATGGCCGACGAGAAATATGTCACCGCCGCCGATCTCGACCTCGGCACGCCCGAGGATGCGCCGCTCAACCTGAAGGCGGTGCGCGAGGCGGCGGATCGCGCGGCGATCGTCCGCGCACTGGCCCGCGCGCAGGGCAATATCTCGGGCACCGCCCGCCTGCTCGGGATCAGTCGCCCGACGCTCTACGATCTGATGAAGGCCTATGACCTGCAACCCTGACCGATCGCTCCGCGCGCTGCTGGGCGGCATGGGACTGGCACTGGCGGCGGCGCTGATCGCGGCGGCGGGGGGAGCACGGCCTGCGCGCGCGGATGCCGCCGACGCACGGCGGGCGCTGGCGCAGGCGCTCGGTGCCTATGAGGCGGGGCATTGGAGCGTGGCGCGCACCCGCGCGCGGGCGGCGGTCGTCGCCGATCCCGACTGGGGCTTCGCGCAGGCGGTGCTGGCGCGGATGCACCTCGCGCTGGGCGAGGGGGTGCAGGCGGAGGCGGCGCTCGACCGGGCGGTCGCGGGCGGCTTCGCTCCGGCGAACGCGCATCACCTGCGCGCGCATGCCCGGCTGTTGCAGGGCGACGCGAGGGCTGCGCTGGCGGAGGTGCGGCAGACCGCGCCTGCCTATGCCCGCTACGGCGACCGCATCCGGGCGGAGGCGCTGGCGCGCAGCGGCAATGTCGCCGCCGGGCTGGCGCTGCTCCAGCGGATCGTCGCGCGGCGGCCCTATGACGGCGCGGCATGGGTCGCGCTCGCGCGGATGCGGATGGGGGCGGGCGACACCATCGGCGCGATCAACGCGGCGATCGCGGCGGTCGATGCCGCGCCCGACTCGCCCGACGCGCTGCGGCTGCGTGCCGAGACGGTGCGGACCCAATATGGCCTGACCGCCGCGCTGCCGTGGTTCGAGGCGGCACTGGCGCGCGACCCCTATGCGCACGACACGCTGATCGAATATGCCGCGACGCTGGGCGATGCCGGGCAGACGCAGGCGATGCTGGGCGCGGTGCGCCGCGCGATGGCGGCACGACCGGGCAGCGCGCAGGGCTATTATCTCCAGGCGGTGCTGGCGGCACGGGCGGGGGATACCGCCACCGCGCGCAGCGTGCTGCAACGCGCGGGCGACGGGATGCGCGGCGTGCCCGGCGCATTGCTGCTCGCCGCGTCGCTCGACCTGAGCGAGGGTGCCCCGACGCAGGCGGTCGCGGCGCTGGGCGAACTGGTCGCGCGGCAGCCGACCAACATCACCGCGCGCAAGCTGATCGCGCTGGCGCTGCTCCGGGCTGACCGTGCGCGCGAGGCGCTCGACTATATCCGCCCCGCCGCCGAGCGTGCCGATGCCGACAGCCACACGCTGACGCTGGCGGCGCGTGCGCTCGAACGGCTGGGCGACCGGGGCGGGGCGGCGGTGCTGCTCGACCGGGCGGCGCTGCCGGTGCGCGGGCGCTCCGCCGCCTTCGCCCCCGACCAGACCCGCGCCGTGCTGGCGGCGGCGGCGCGCCCGCATCCGGGCGATCCGGCGGTGGCGATTCCCTATATCCGCGCGCTGTCGGCGGCGGGCGACCATGCCGCCGCGCTGGCCGCCGCGCGGGCGGTGGTCGCCGCCAATCGCGGGGCGTCCGCCGCGCAACTGGTGCTGGGCGATGCGCTGGCCACCGCCGGACGCATGGGCGAGGCGGCACGCGCCTATCAGGCCGCCGCCGCGGGCCGGTTCGACGAGCCGACGATGCTGCGGCTGGTCGACGCCCGCGTCCGCGCCGGGCAACGGGTGGAGGCGAGCGCCGCGCTGTCGCTGTTCCTGTCGCAGAACCCGCGCAACGTAGCCGCACTGCGCCTGATGGGCGAATGGCAGCTGGCGGCGGACGACATGGCGGGCGCGGTCGATACGTTCGAGCAGTTGCGCGAACTGACCGGCAATCGCGACGCGGCGGTACTGGCAGGCCTCGCGATCGGCTATGTCGGGGTGGAGCAGGCCGACGTGGCGGTCTCGTTCGGCGCGGCGGCCTATGCGCTGGCCCCGACCAACCCGCTGGTCGCCGACGCCTATGGCCGGGCGCTGGCGGCGGCGGGCAATGACGATGCGGCGCTGCCGGTGTTGCAGATGGCCGCACGGCTGGCCCCGGGCAACGCGGTGATCGCCGGGCATCTGGCCGACGTCGCGGGGTAGCGGCTCGGGCGGGTGCGTTCTATGGCGCGGGGATGACCGATCCGTTGCTCCGCATCGCCGCCGCGCTCGAACGGCTGTCGCCCCCGCCGCCGCCCGCCGCCGATCCGCTGGCCTATCCCGCCTATGGCTGGGACGGCAGCGTGCTGCGCGCGGCGCGCGGGTTCCGCCCGGTGCCGTTCGATCGGCTGGTGGGCATCGATGCGCAGAAGGCGGCGCTGCGCGCCAATCTCGAGCGGCTGGCGAGCGGCGCGGCGGCGCATGACGTGCTGCTGTGGGGCGCGCGCGGCACCGGCAAGTCGGCGGTGGTGAAGGCGGCGGTCGGCCATGTGCAGGCGGGCGGCGGCGCGCTGGCGCTGGTGGAGGCACCCGCGACCGCGCTCGACCGGCTGCCCGCGCTGTTCGCGCTGCTGGCCGGGGTGGACCGTGCCTATGTCGTGTTCGTCGACGATCTCGGCTTCGACACCCCCGCCGAGGGCCGCGCGCTGCGCTCGCTGCTGGAGGGGGGCGCGGAAGGGCGGCCCGCCAACGTCCGGCTGGTCGTCACGGCGAACCGCCGCCACCTCGTGCCGCGCGACCTCAAGGAACAGGACAGCGCGATCAACCCGCGCGACACGGTGGACGATGCGCTGGCGCTGGCCGACCGCTTCGGCCTGTCGCTGGGGTTCCATGCGGTGGATCAGGATCACTATGTCGCGATCGTCGAACGCTATTGCGCGGCCTATGCGCTGCCGTTCGATGCGCAGGACGCGATCGGCTGGGCGACGAAGCGCGGCAGCCGCTCGGGGCGGGTGGCGTGGCAATATGTGACGGACCTTGCCGGGCGGCACGGCAAGGCAGTCTGAAGCTCCTCCCCGGCACGGGGAGGGGGGCCGCCGCGAAGCGGTGGTGGAGGGGGGTGTCCACGGACGATGGCGTTTGCGGCGATCCTCCTCCCCCAGCCTGCGGCCGATTTCCCTCCCCGCGGGCGGGGAGGAATTTTATGCCTCCGCCATCTCGGCCAGCGCCAGCCAGCGTTCCTCCGCCGCGTCCTTTTCCGCGCGGGCCTGTTCGATCTGGGCGTTGAGTGCGGCGAAGCGCTTGGGGTCCTTGGTATAGAGCGCGGGGTCGGCCAGCAGCGCCTCGTCGCGTGCGATCGCCGCTTCCAGCTCCTCGATCCGCTTCGGCAGCAGGTCGAGATCGCGCTGGTCCTTGTAGCTCATCTTGGTCGATTTCGGCCTGGCTGCCGCCTCGACCGGTTTCGCCGCCTTGGCCTTCGCCACCGTCCGCTCGCGCCGCTTGGCCACCCAGTCGGCATAGCCGCCGGGCACGACATCGACATGGCCGCTGCCGTCCATCCCCAGCGTCACCGTCACCGTCCGGTCGAGGAAGTCCCGGTCGTGGCTGACGATCAGCACCGTGCCGGCATAATCGCCGATCACCTCCTGCAACAGGTCGAGCGTCTCGAGGTCGAGGTCGTTGGTCGGCTCGTCCAGCACGAGCAGGTTCGACGGCCGCGCGAATTCGCGCGCCAGCAGCAGCCGCGAGCGTTCCCCGCCCGACAGCGTTGCGATCCGCGCCTCGGCGATCGAGGGGTCGAACAGGAATTCCTTGAGATAGCCGTGGACGTGCTTCTTTGAGCCGCCCACCTCGATCCAGTCGCCGCCGTCGGCCAGCACGTCGCGCACCCGCTTTTCCGGGGCCATCAGCTTGCGCTGCTGATCGATGACGATGCCGTCCAGCGTCCTGGCGCGCGCGATCCTGCCCGAATCGGGTTCGAGATCGCCGGTCAGCAGCCGCAGCAGCGTCGTCTTGCCGGCGCCATTGCCGCCGACGATGCCGATACGGTCGCCGCGCCGGACGCGGAGCGAAAAGTCCTTCAGCACCACCCGGTCGCCGAACGCCTTGGTCACATGTTCGGCATCGATCACCACCTTGGTCTTGGTGTCGTCGGCCTCGACCTGCAATCTGGCGGTGCCCTGCGGCCCCTGCATCGCCGCGCGTTCGGCGCGCAGTTCGTGCAGCTTCTCCAGCCGCCCCATGTTGCGCTTGCGCCGCGCGGTCACGCCGCGGTGCAGCCAGTGCTCCTCGATCTTGAGCCTGGCGTCGAGGCGTTGCGCCGCGCGCTCCTCCTCGGCAGCGACCTGTTCCATCCACGCCTCGAACCCGCCGAAGCCGATCTCGGAACGGCGGATGCCGCCACGGTCGAGCCACAGCGTCGATTTCGTCAGCCGGGTCAGGAAGGTGCGATCGTGGCTGATGACGATGAACGCGCCGGTGAAGCGGTTGAGCCATTCCTCCAGCCATTCGATCGCCGACAGGTCGAGGTGGTTGGTCGGCTCGTCGAGCAGCAGCACATCGGGATTCTCGGCCAGCGCGCGTGCGATCGCCGCGCGCCGGCGCTCACCACCCGACGCGGTCGCCGCCTCGCGGGT
Source organism: Sphingomonas silueang (assembly GCF_040049155.1). Lineage (NCBI taxonomy): Bacteria > Pseudomonadati > Pseudomonadota > Alphaproteobacteria > Sphingomonadales > Sphingomonadaceae > Sphingomonas > Sphingomonas silueang. Next base: position 117,197 of record NZ_JBDZDK010000011.1, on the reverse strand, counting down.
GAGGTCGATGCCGAGCTGGTCGGCGATCGCGTCGACTTCATGTTCGGCGGGGGCGCGCGGCCCGCGCAGCGCGAAGTCGCGCAGCGTGGCATAGCCGTCGACCTTGGGGTCCTGTTCCAGCAGCACGACATGGGTGCCCGGCACGATCGTGCGCCGCCCCTCGTCGGCATCGATCGCGCCTGCGATCAGTTTCAGCAGCGTGGTCTTGCCAGCGCCGTTGCGTCCGATCAGCGCCAGCCGGTCGCGCGTGCCGACATGGATGTCGAGCCCGCGGAACAGCCAGCCATTGCCCTGGACGAGTCCAAGGCCCTCATAGGACAAGATCGGTGCAGCCATGTGTGGCAGGTAAGCCGCAGTCGCCGACGAAGCAAGTTACGCCAGCCTGTCTGCCCTATTCACGGACTGTTCAATGCGTTGCCGCTATGTCACGCCGCATGTCGATGGTCGTTCGGTTCCTGGCTCTTGGGTTGCTGGCGGTGCCGGGTGTCGCGCAGGCGATGCCCGGACAGCTGCTGCGCGATCACCGCGCCGCCAGCGAGGCGCGCGCGCAGGGCCGCATCCTGCCGCTGCGCGAGATCGAGGCGCGGGTCGTGCCGCAGATGCGCGGCGCGCAATATCTCGGCTTCGACTATGATCCCGAGCGCGGCATTTACACGCTGAAGTTCCTGCGCGATGGGGCGGTCATCTGGGTCGATGCCGATGCCCGCACCGGGCAGATCGTCGGCCGCAGCCGATAACCACAGGGGAGAACAGCCCATGCGCGTCCTGATCGTCGAGGACGAACCCAATCTCGGTCGGCAGCTCCGCGCCACCCTCGAAGGCGCGGGCTATGCCGTCGACCTCGCCACCGATGGCGAGGAGGGGCATTTCCTCGGCTCCACCGAAACCTATGACGCGATCATCCTCGACCTCGGCCTGCCCGAGATCGACGGGCTGACCGTGCTCGACCGCTGGCGGAAAGAGGGGCGCGTCGCCCCGGTGCTGGTGCTGACCGCGCGCGACAGCTGGTCGGACAAGGTCGCCGGGCTGGACGCGGGCGCCGACGACTATGTCGCCAAGCCGTTCCAGACCGAGGAACTGATCGCCCGGCTGCGCGCGCTGATCCGCCGCGCCTCGGGCAATGCCTCGGCCGAACTGACCGCAGGCGACATCCGCCTCGACACCCGCTCGGGCAAGGTGACGAAGGCGGGCGAGCCGGTGAAGCTGACCGCGCAGGAATACAAGCTGCTCAGCTATCTGCTCCACCACAAGGGCAAGGTGGTCAGCCGGACCGAGCTGATCGAGCATATCTACGACCAGGATTTCGACCGCGATTCGAACACGATCGAGGTGTTCGTGACGCGCATCCGCAAGAAGCTGGGGCCGGACGTCATCACGACGATCCGTGGCCTCGGCTACAGCCTCGACGAACCGGGCGCGCCGAAGCCCGCGGGCGCGGAGGGCTGACGCGCGGGCGATGACCAGGGCGACCGATCCCGCCCCCCGCACCTATGTCCGGGTGACGGGATCGCTCTCGCGGCGGCTGATCGTCATCGCCGCCTGCTGGATCCTGCTGCTGCTGGCGGGAGGCGGCTTCGCGCTCGACCGGGTGCTGACCGGCGCGATCACCCGCAACACCGACGACGGCCTCGAATATCTGCTGCGTTCGATGATGGTGTCGGCGGAGATCGACAATACCGGCGAGGTGACGTTCAGTCGCCAGCTGTCCGACCAGCGGTTCATCGAACCCTATTCGGGGCTGTACTGGCAGGTCAGCGCGCCGAACCACGCGACCTATCCGTCGCGCTCGCTGTGGGACCGCGAACTGCCGGTCAACCACGCCCGGCGCTATACCGACGTCCATATCTATGATGCCGAGCCGTTCGCGGGGCAGAAGCTGCGCATCGCCGAGCGCGACGTGACGCTGCCTGCGTCCAGGACGGTGTGGCGGTTCCAGGTCGCCGAGTCGCGCGACGTGCTCGACGGATCGATCGGTGCGCTGCGCAAGACGCTGGTGCGCTCGTTCGCGCTGCTGGGCCTCGGGCTGATCGTGATGGCCGCGCTCCAGACGTGGTACGGGCTGCTCCCCTTACGCGCGGTGCGCGACGCCATCTCGCGGCTGCGCGCGGGACAGGCGGCGCGGGTCGAGGGCGCGATGCCCGCCGAGGTCGCGCCGCTGGTCGAGGAGCTGAACGCGCTGGTCGAGCACAACGACCGGCAGGCGGAGGAAGCGCGACGCCATGCGGGCAACCTCGCCCATGCGCTGAAGACGCCGCTGACCGTCATCATGAACGCCTCCGCCGCCGGGCAGGCCGATCTTGCCGACACGGTGATCCGCGAGGCGCGGACGATGCGGCGGCAGGTCGATCACCACCTCGCCCGCGCCCGTGCGGTCGGGCGGCGCGGATCGGCGCACAGCCGCGCCGATGTCTGGGCCTCGGTCGAGGCGGTCGAGCGGGCGGTCGCGCGGCTCTATCCCAACGTCCGCATCGACGTGGACGGGCAGAAGGACCTGATCGCGCGGATCGAGCGGCAGGACCTCGACGAGATCCTCGGCAACCTCGTCGAGAACGCCGCGAAATATGGCGGCGGCAGCGTGTTCGTCACCGCGCGCGCCGACGCGGGCTTCGTCGAGCTGCTGGTCGAGGATGACGGGCGCGGCATCCCGGAGGCGGACCGGCTGCGCATCTTCGACCGCGGCGTGCGGCTCGATTCGGGCAAGCCGGGGACGGGCCTCGGCCTCGCCATCGTGCGCGACGTGGCGGAGATTTACGAGGGCACCGCCTCGCTGGAGGAAAGCGAGGACCTCGGCGGGCTGCTGGTGCGGTTGCGGTTGCCCGCCGCCTGATGCTGCTTCCCGTTCGGTTCGAGCAGCTTCGAGCCTGTCGAGAAGCGTCCGTCGAGAACACGGCGTGAGGGGCACCCCCTTCTCGACGGCGGGTCTCGACAGGCTCGACCCTGCGCTCGAAGCGAACGGGAGAGGGGGCGGCCTATAGCCCCCGCATCGCCTGCGCCGCGATCGTCGCGCTGCGCTTGCGCGCTTCCGGATCGAACATCGCGCCGGTGACGATCACCTCGTCCACCCCCGTCCGCTCGACGAAGGCGGCGAGGCCGTTGCGCACCGTCTCCGGCCCGCCGATCGCCGAACATTCGAGCACATGGTCGAGGATCGCATTGCCCTGCGCGCCGATCGTCGCGCGATAGCCCGCGACCGGCGGGGGCAGTTCGATCGACTTGCCGGTGCGGATCGCGACGAACATCTGCTCGGTCGAACTGGCGAGCAGCCGCGCATCTTCGTCGCTGTCGGCGGCCAGCACGTTGAACGCCGCCGCCGCATAGGGCCGGTCGAGCACCGCCGAGGGGCGGAAGTTGCGGCGATACGCCTCCAGCGCCTGATCCAGCGCGGCGGGCGCGAAGTGCGAAGCGAAGGCATAGGGCAGCCCCAGCATCGCCGCCAGCTGCGCCCCGAACAGCGACGATCCGAGAATCCACAGGTCGACCTTCGCCCCCGCGCCGGGCACCGCGCGGATGCCGGTGCGCCCGTCGTCGGCGAAATAGCCTTGCAGCTCGACCACGTCCTGCGGAAAGGCGTTGGGGTCGCTCTCCAGCGTGCGGCGCAGTGCGCGCGCGACGATCTGGTCCGATCCCGGCGCGCGGCCCAGCCCCAGGTCGATGCGACCCGGATGCAGCGCGTCGAGCGTGCCGAACTGTTCGGCGATCGTCAGCGGCGCATGGTTGGGCAGCATGATCCCGCCCGCCCCGACCCGGATCGTCCGCGTGGCGGCGGCGACATGGCCGATGACGACGGCGGTGGCGGCGCTGGCGATGCCCGCCATGCCGTGATGCTCGGCCACCCAATAGCGGTGATAGCCCTCGCGTTCGGCATGGGCGGCGAGATCGGCGGCGGCGGCCAGCGCCTGCGCGGGGGTGCCGCCTTGGCGGATCGGCACGAGGTCGAGCATGGAATATCGGGTCATCGCCGATAGATGGGGTGTCGGTTGCGCTTTGCTACCGAACCATCGCTTGGGGGGTGCCAAGGACAATTGGTGCGGGAGCGCTGAGTCAGGGAGAAGGTTGGTTCGCGCGGAGGCGCAGAGGCGCGGCGAATGCACCTTCTCCGCGCCTCTGCGCCTCCGCGCGAACCAATCTTCTATCCGGCGCTCAGACCAGCACCTCGCCCCGCATGACGGTAGCGCACCGCCCGCCCAGCACCGCGCGATCCCCCGCCAGTTCGACCGTCAAATGCCCGCCGCGCGCGCTCGCCTGAAACGCGGTGAAGCGTTCCCGCCCCAGCCGTTCCGCCCAGAAGGGTGCGAGCGCGGCATGGGCCGATCCGGTCACCGGGTCCTCGTCCACGCCCCATGCGGGCACGAACACCCGGCTCTCGACATCGGCGACCGTGCCCGCTGCGGTGACGATCGCCATCACCTCGATCCGCGCCAGCGCCGCCATATCGGGAGCGAGCGCGCGCACCGTCGCCGCATCCTCGACCAGGATGATGCTGGTCTGCTCGGCACCGGAAATGCTGGCGAACACCTGTCCGTCGCAGCCTAGCGCCGCGAGCAGTGCCGCATCCGCGACCGGCGCGACCCGCGTGACGGGCAGGTCGAGCGCATAGCCCTCGCCGTCGCGGCGCACCTCCAGCACGCCCGCCCGGCGGGTACGGAACCGAACGCCCGCGCGATCGCCCAGCAGCACATGCCCGCTCGCCAGCGTCGCATGGCCGCACAGCGCCACCTCGGTCGTGGGCGTGAACCAGCGCAACTCGTAATCGGCATCGCCCTGCGTCGGGACGGCGAAGGCGGTTTCCGACAGATTATGCTCGGCGGCGATCCGTTGGAGCAACGCATCGTCGGGCCATGCGTCCAGCGGCATCACCGCCGCCGGATTGCCGGTGAACGGCGTGCTCGCGAACGCATCGACGACCGTGAAGGGCAGCGCCATCAATAGGTTCCGACGCGCTTGCCGAACCAGTGCGGCGTCACGTCCGCCTCGACCAGCGGATTGTCGGTATCGACATGCCCCTCGGGATCGAGGTGGATCAGCACCTCCACCTTGGGGAACGCCCGGCGCAGCGCGCGCTCGACATTCTCGACCACGTCATGCGCCTCGGCGACCGTCATGTCGCGCGCCACCTCCATGTGGAACTGCGCGAACTCGTGGCTGCCCGAACGGCGCGTGCGGAAGTCGTGGATGCCGCGCAAGCCGTCCTGCCGTGCCGCGACCTCGAGGAACGCGCGGCGTTCGTCCTCGGGCCATTCCTTGTCCATCAGCTGGTCGATCGCCTGGCTCGACGCCTGGAACGCGCCCCAGCCGAGCCACAGCGCGATCAATATGCCCATCACCGGATCGGCCCCGCGCACCCCGAACACCTGGTCGAGCACCATCGCCACGATGACCGCGAGGTTGAGCAGCAGGTCGCTCTGATAATGGACATTGTCGGCGCGGATCGCGACCGATCCGGTGCGGGCGATGATCGATCGCTGATAGGCGAGCAGCGCGAAGGTGGCGATCATCGCGATCACCGACACGCCGATGCCGAATTCCACGTCCTGCGTCTCGCCCGGTGCGCCGAAGGCGGCGATCGCGCGCCATGCGATGCCCGCCGCCGATGCGGTGATCAGCATCACCTGGAACAGCGCCGCCAGCGCCTCCGCCTTGCCGTGGCCGAAGCGATGGTCGTGATCGGCAGGCGTCGCGGCGAGGCGCACGCCGTACAGCGTCACCAGCGATGCCAGCAGGTCGAGCGCGGTGTCGGCAAGGCTGCCGAGCATCGCGACCGACCCGGTATGCCATGCGGCAAACCCCTTCAGTCCCAGCAGGAACAGCGCCATCGTCACCGATGCGATGGCGGCGCGGGTGGCGAGCGGGATCACCCGCCTGCGTTCGGTCTCGGTCATGGGAACAGCAATCCTTCGCGCCAGCGCTCGCCGTCGCGCGTGAAGACGCGACGTTCGTGCAGCCGGTGGGCACGGTCCTGCCAGAATTCGATGCTGTCGGGCGTCACGCGGTATCCGCCCCAGAAGGGCGGGCGCGGCACGTCCTGCCCGTCGAAGCGCGCCTGCACCTCGGCGAAGCGCGCCTCGAAGGTCGCGCGGTCGTCGAGCGGGCGCGACTGTTCGGAGGCCCATGCCCCCAGTTGCGAATCGCGCGCGCGCGACGCGAAATAGGCGTCCGACTCGGCATCGGTGGCCAGTGTCACCGGCCCCTCGATGCGGATCTGGCGGCGCAGCGACTTCCAGTGGAACAGCAGCGCGGCATGCGGATTCGCCGCAAGGTCGCCCGCCTTGCGCCCCTCGCGGTTGGTGTAGAAGACGAAACCGTCGGGGCCGTGCCCCTTGAGCAGCACTATCCGCACCGACGGACGCCCGCGCGCATCGGCGGTGGCCAGCGCCATGGCATTGGAATCGTTCGGCTCGCTTGCACGCGCCTCGGCGAACCAGGCGTCGAACAGGGAAAAGGGATCGGTCATGGCCGTTCCCTTACGCCTGTCGGCCAAGGATTTCACCGCGCCCGTTCGGCAAGCGCGCGTTCCCATGCCAGCGCGTCGCGGACGATCTTGTCGAGATCGGCATGCTGCGGCCGCCACGGCAGCGTGGCGAGGATCGCACTGTTGTCGGCGACCAGCGCGTCGGGATCGCCCGCGCGCCGCCCTTCCAGACGCCGCTCGATGGTGTGGTTGGTCACGCGGTCGACCGCATCGAGCACCTCCAGCACCGAATAGCCCCGGCCATAGCCTGCGTTCAGCGTATGGCTGCGCCCCGGATCGGCCATCAGCAGGTCGAGCGCATGGACATGCGCGTCGGCGAGGTCGCTCACATGGATATAGTCGCGCACCCCGGTGCCGTCGGGCGTGGCGAAGTCGGTGCCGTAGACGCCGACATGGCCGCGCTTGCCGGTCGCCGCCTCGACCGCGACCTTGATGAGATGGGTGGCGCCCGCCGTCGACTGGCCGGTGCGGCCCTGCGGATCGGCCCCGGCGACGTTGAAGTAGCGGAGTGCCGCATAGTTCATCGGATGCGCGGCGACGACATCGGCCAGCATGAACTCGGTCATCAGCTTCGACATGCCGTACGGGTTGATCGGGCGCTTGGGCGCATCCTCGCGCACCGGCACGACCTCGGGGATGCCATAGGTGGCGGCGGTGGACGAGAAGATGAAATGCTTCACCCCTTCCGCCACCGCGCTCTCGATCAGGCTGCGCGAGGCGGCGGTGTTGTTGCGATAATATTTAAGCGGGTCGCTGACCGATTCGGGCACCACCACCGATCCGGCGAAGTGCAGGATCGCATGGACGTCATGCTCGCGCAGCGCGGCGCGCATCGCGACATCGTCGGCGATGTCGGCCACCACCAGCGCCGCGCGCCGGTCCACCGCCCAGTCGAAGCCGGTGACGAGATTGTCGACCACGACCACGTCGTGCCCGGCATCCAGCAGCGCCAATACCGCATGGCTGCCGATATAGCCCGCGCCGCCCGTCACCAGAACCTTGCCCATCGTCCGTCTCGTCCCTTGCGGTTGCACCGGCGCACCCAGCGCCTATGTCGATCCCTGTACGAAGGAGATTACCCCATGGCTACCGAAGTTGCGACGTTCGCGGGCGGTTGTTTCTGGTGCACCGAGGCGGTGTTCCGCGACGTGATCGGCGTCGAGCGGGTCGAAAGCGGCTATATCGGCGGCACGACCGAGCATCCGACCTACAAGCAGGTATGCGGCGGCGACACCGGCCATGCCGAGGCGATTCGCGTGACCTTCGATCCGCAGGTCGTGCGCTATGACGACCTGCTCGACATCTTCTTCGCCACGCACGACCCGACGCAGCTCAACCGCCAGGGCAACGACGTCGGCACGCAATATCGCTCGGCGATCTTCCCGCACGATGCCGCGCAGGAGACCGCAGCACGCGCTGGCATCGAACGCGCGGGCGAGGGGCGGGGCAGGATCGTCACCACGATCGAACCGCTGACGACCTGGTATCCGGCGGAGGACTATCACCAGGAATATTGGGAGGGCGAAGGGCAGCGGAACCCCTATTGCCTCGCGGTGATCCCGCCCAAGCTCCAGAAGCTGCGCAAGAGTTTCGCCGCCCGCGCGCGATCGACCGAATCGGCATAATCATTACCCGGAACAGGTAAAAGCAAGGGTCGTGCCAAACATGGCGCGACCCTTGTGTGCGTCGGCGGTCCTTGCTAGGTCGGGGCTTGCCGGGTCGGGACAGGCCTGAAGGTGGCGGCGGCATGGGGGCGACGAGCGACGTGGAGGGGCAGCAGCGACGACTGGCGGTCATCGACGCCTATCGTCTGCGCAGCGTCGGCGGCGATCCCGCGCTCGACGATCTCGTCCGGCTGGCGGCGCGCGCCTGCGCCGCGCCGGTGGCGCTCGTCACCGTCCTCGATACCGACGAGCAGCGTTTCGTCGCGCGCGCGGGCACCGACCTCAGCGGCACGGCGATCGAGCATGCGCTGTGCGTCCATGCGCTCGACGTGCCCGACCTGCTGGTCATCCCCGATCTGGGCAGTGATCCCCGGACCCGCGACAATCCGATCGTGACCGGCGGCCCGGCGGTGCGCTTCTACGCCGGGGTGCCGCTGCGGCTCGGCGATGCGACCGTCATCGGTACGCTGTGCGTGCTCGACGTGGTGCCGCGCCCGGAAGGGCTGGATGCCGAGCAGCAGGACACGCTGCTCCGCCTCGCGCGACAGGTGGTGACGACGCTGGAGCTGCGCCGTTCGCTGGCCGAACGCGATGCCGCGCTGACCCGCATCGCCGCCGCCGAACGGCAGCTGTCGAGCGAGGAGCGGCGCTGGCAGCAGCTGTTCGAGAATATGGGCGACGGCTTCGCGCTGGGCGAGGTGCTGCGCGACGATGCCGGGCGGGTGGTCGACTGGCGCTATCTCGATGCCAATCCGGCGTGGTTCGCGCTGTCGGGGTTCGACCGGGCGACGATGCTCGCGGGGACCGGGCGCGCGCTCGATCCCAATGCGCCCGCGCACTGGACCCAGGATCTCGAACGGTTGCTGGACAACGGCGTCCCGGTCGGTTTCGTCCACCGGGCGGTGACGCGCGGGCGCTGGTTTCGCGGGCGCTGCTTCCGGATCGAGGATGACCGCTTCGGGGTGATCCTGCACGATACCACCGACGAACTGGCCGCGGCCTCGCGCCAGGCGGCGCTGATCCAGCTGGGCGATGCGCTGCGCGACTGCCACAGCATCGCCGATGTGACCCATGTCGCCTGCGCGCTGGTGGGCGAGACGCTGGGCGTCACCCGCGCCGCCTTCGGCCGGGTCGATGCCGCGCTGACCCATATCGACGTCGGGCCGGACTGGACGAGCGGGGGCGCGCGCAGCGTCGCCGGGCGGCATCGCTTCGCGGACTTCGGCCCGCTGTGCGATCCGATGGCCAACGGCACGGCGGTGGTGATCGAGGATGTCCGCGCCGATCCGCGCAGCAGCGCGTTGCAGGAGATGATGGACGCGCTGCACGTCGGCGCGCTGGTCAAGATGCCGGTGCGCCGCGACGGGCGGATCGCGGCGATCTTCATGGTGCACGACACCGCCCCCCGCCGCTGGACGCCGGAGGAACTGGTGTTCCTGCGCAAGGTCGCCGACCGGGTCGAGGTCGGCGTGACCCAGGTCGAGGCGGAGATCCAGCAGAGCCTGCTGGTCCATGAACTGGCGCACCGGCTGAAGAACACGCTGTCGATGGTGCAGGCGATCGCGTCGCAGACGCTGCGCGGCCTCGTCGACCGCGCGCCGCTCGAATCGTTCGAGAAGCGGTTACAGGCGCTGGGCGTGGCGCATGACGTGCTGGTCGACCGCAACTGGGTCGGCGCGGACCTGCGCGCGACCGTGCGGCAGGTGATCGCGGTATTCGGCTGCGACGACCGCATCGTGCTGACCGGGCCGGAGGTGGCGCTGGGCGCGCGCGCGGCGCTGGGGCTGGCGCTGATCCTCCACGAACTGGGCACCAATGCGCTGAAATACGGTGCGCTGTCGAATGCGACCGGGCAGGTGACGCTGGCCTGGGCGGTCGAGGACGAGGTGCTGACGCTGGAATGGCGCGAGGTCGGCGGTCCGCCCGTCACTGCGCCCGCGCGTCGCGGCTTCGGGACCAAGCTGCTCGGACTGGGGCTGGCCGGGACCGGGGGCAGCCGGATCGACTATGCTCCGGAAGGGGTGCGTGCGGTGATGCGTGCGACGCTCGACGAACTGACCGGCGGCTGATCCAAACGCAACGGGCCGCCCCGGATGGGACGGCCCGTCGGTTGCCTTGAATTGGCAGGGTGCGTTTAGCGCACCGAACCGCGACGCACGAGGTTCACGATCGCCAGCAGCACGATCGCGCCGACCAGCGAATAGAGGAAGCTCGTCACGGTGATGCCGTTGTTGATGTTCGCCCCGGTCACGAAACCGGCGATCACCGCACCGACGATGCCGACGACGACGTTCAGGAAGATACCCTGCTGCGCATCGGTGCGCATGATGATGCTCGCCAGCCAGCCGACAATGCCACCGACGACGAGCCAGATGATGATTCCCATAGTCCGTCCCTCCATCTTGATGTCCCCACCCGGAATTTCTTCGTCCCGGGCGTACTGAGGGAAAGACTCTTGACAGGCGGGGTGGTTCCACTTCCGTTTTGAACGGACCTTCAATTATGTCTCAATATTTCTGCTGCTGCCGTTCGTAGAGCGAGCGATAATGCTGGATGCGGGTGACGCGCAGCCCCGGCATGCCCGAGCGGTCGACCGCGCGCTGCCAGCTCGCGAATTCCTCGGCCGACAGATTGTAGCGCCGGCAGACGTCGTCGACGCTCAGCAGCCCGCCGTTCACCGCGGCGACCACCTCCGCCTTGCGCCGCACGACCCAGCGGGTGGTGTCGGCGGGCGGCAGCGAATCGATCGTCAGCGGTTCGCCGAGCGGGCCGATCACTTTTGCCGGACGGATCTTCTGGTTCTCAATCATACTGGACCTCAGGCGGGGCATTCCCCCCGATGAAACCGGATGGCGCCGCACAAGCTAACGCCCTCGAAGATGGTATAAAAGACTTAGGTAAACATCGTCTTGCTCCGCATCCCCCCCGCCGCCGCCGGTGCGACGGGCGGGTTCCACGGTGCGACGGATGCCGCCAGCAGCGCCGCGGTCCAGCCGTCGAACGCCCCGTCCGCGGGATGCAGCAGCGAGACGGGCGCCCGTTGCCACGCCAGCCGGGTCTGCATCCGCGCGGTCTGCGTCGCGGCCTGCCGCCCCGCCACCGCCGCCAGCAGCACCGCGAGATCGGTGGGCAGGGTGGTGACGGCGGTGCCGCGATCGTACCGGGCGAAACTCAGATCCAAGCGTGCATCCCTCTGCATCCATTGGGATGATCGCTATGCGCGACCAACGCTGAAGGTCCGGTAAATGAAATCGGGTCGGCTTTTGCAACCTTTGCGGCAAACGCCTATCTGCCGCGATCATGGATTATGTGGATTTTCAGCTCGCCGCGCCGCTCGAACGTCGGCGTATCGTCGTCGCCATGTCGGGCGGGGTGGACAGTTCGGTCGTGGCCGCGCTGGCCCATGCCAGCGGTGCGGAAACCATCGGTGTCACCCTGCAACTCTACGACCATGGCGCGGCGGTCGGACGGGCCGGATCCTGTTGCGCAGGTCGCGATATTCGGGATGCGCGCGCGGTCTGCGACCGGCTGGGAATTGCGCATTATGTGTTCGATCACGAGTCCAGCTTCCGCGAAAGCGTGATCGACGATTTCGCCGACTCCTATCTGGCGGGGCGGACCCCGATTCCGTGTGTCAAATGCAACATGGGGCCGAAGTTCACCGACCTGTTCGCGCTTGCGCGCGACCTGGGCGCGGATTGCCTCGCCACCGGACATTATATCCGGCGGGAGGTCGGGCCGCAAGGGGCCGAACTGCATCGCGCGGCCGATCCGGCACGCGACCAGAGTTACTTCCTGTTCGCAACGACCCAGGACCAGCTGGAGTTCCTGCGCTTCCCGCTGGGGGCGCTGCCCAAGGCCCGCGTGCGCGAGATCGCCGCCGAGATCGGCTTTGCCGTCGCGGGGAAGCCCGACAGCCAGGACATCTGCTTCGTGCCCGACGGCGACTATGCGGGCCTCGTGCGCAAGCTGCGCCCCGAGGCGAACGAGGGCGGCGAGATCGTCGATCTGGAAGGGCGGGTGCTGGGTACGCACGGCGGGCTGGTCGGCTATACCGTGGGGCAGCGGCGCGGGCTGGAGATCGGCGGCCTTGCCGAACCGCTTTATGTCGTGCGGCTGGAGCCTGCGACGAAGCGGCTGGTGGTCGGCCCGCGGCGCGCGCTGGCGGTGGGTGCGGCAAGGTTGTCGGGCATCAACTGGATCGGCGGCGATCATGTCGGGCCGCTCACCGCCAAGGTGCGCTCGATGGCGAGGCCGGTGGCGGCGCGGCTGGAAGGCGACCGGCTGATGTTCGACGCGCCCGAATATGGCGTGGCGCCGGGGCAGGCGGCGGTGCTGTACGCGGGTGAACGGGTGCTCGGCGGCGGCTGGATCGAGGAGACCGAGGCGGCCTGAACGATCCTCCCCGGCACGGGGAGGGGGACCAGCCGCAGGCTGGTGGAGGGGGCTGTCCGCGATAGCAACCGTTGCGTCTGCCGACACCCCCCTCCACCATCGCCTTCGGCGACGGTCCCCCTCCCCGTGCCGGGGAGGATCAGGTGCTTGCCGCCTGGCCTGCACCCGCCTACAGGCCGCACCCGATGCTGCCCGCGCTTGCCCATGTCCGTGACTGGATCTTCGACCTCGACAACACGCTGTACCCGGCGTCGTGCGACCTGTTCGCCGAGATCGAGGCGCGCATGGGCCAGTATATCTGCCGGCTGCTCGACTGCGATCCGCAGGAAGCGCGCCGGGTGCAGAAGATGCACTTCCACGCGCACGGCACCAGCCTGTCGGGGCTGATGACCGAGCATCAGGTCGATCCGCACCATTTCCTGAACTTCGTTCACGACATCGACCTGTCGCCGCTGGTGCCCGATCCCGATCTGCCGCGCCTGCTTGCCCGCCTGCCGGGGCGCAAGCTGATCTTCACCAACGGCGATATCGACTATGCCGGGCGGGTGCTGGAAAAGCTCGGCCTGTCGGACAGTTTCGCCGGGATCCACGACATCCACGCCACCGCCTATCACCCCAAGCCGCACGTCCGCGCCTATGAAGGGCTGTGCGCGGCATGGGAGATCGACCCGCATACGGCGCTGTTCGCCGAGGACATGGCGCGCAACCTCGTGCCCGCCAAGGCGGCAGGGATGACGACGCTGTGGGTCGACAACGGGTCCGAACAGGGGCCGGTCGCGGACCACAGCCATATCGATTACACCACGCACGACCTTGTCGCGTGGCTACGCTTCGTGGAGGAATCATGACCGACCTTGCCGCCCGGATCGACGCAGCGTGGGATGCCCGCGCCGACCTGACCGTCCACACCCAGGGCGAGGTGCGCGAGGCGGTGGACGCCGCGCTGGCGCTGCTCGATTCGGGCGAGGCGCGCGTCGCCGAGCCGGTCGAGGGCGGCTGGCAGGTGAACCAGTGGCTCAAGAAGGCGGTGCTGCTGTCGTTCCGCCTCAACGACAATGCGATCATGGACGGTCCGGGCGGCACCAACTGGTTCGACAAGGTGCCGGGCAAGTTCACCGGCTGGGGCGAGCATCGTTTCCGCGAGGCGGGCTTCCGCGCGGTGCCGGGCAGCATCGTGCGGCGCGGAGCGTTCATCGGCAAGGGCGCGATCCTGATGCCGAGCTTCGTCAACATTGGCGCGTACGTCGGCGAGGGGACGATGGTCGATACCTGGGCGACGGTCGGCTCGTGCGCCCAGATCGGGCGGAACGTCCACCTCTCGGGCGGGGCGGGCATCGGCGGCGTGCTCGAGCCGCTGCAGGCCGATCCGGTCATCATCGGCGACGGCGCGTTCATCGGCGCGCGCGCCGAGGTGGCCGAGGGCGTGCGCGTGGGCGAGGGTGCGGTGCTCTCGATGGGCGTGTATCTGGGTGCCTCGACCAGGATCATCGACCGCGCGACCGGCGAGGTATTCCGGGGCGAGGTGCCGCCCTATGCGGTGGTGGTGCCCGGTTCGATCGGGGGCGGCGACGGCAAGCCTGCGCTCTACTGCGCGGTGATCGTCAAGCGGGTGGATGCGCAGACCCGCAGCAAGACCAGCATCAACGACCTGCTGCGCGACTGATCGCCGGGAAACGGCCCCAATAGCACGTACCCCCGCGCAGGCGGGGGGCCAGGGTGCCGATCGCTATCGCTGCATGGCTCGGCTCTGGGCCCCCGCCTGCGCGGGGGTACGGATGGGATAGGCCAGCCTTACGGTCGCCACGTCGCATCCACCGGCTTGCGGCCCGCCATCGACCGCGCGACCGTCTCCGCCTGCGCCAGCACGCGCAGGATATTGCCCTGCGCCAGCGCCGCCAGATCGGCGTCGCTCCACCCGCGGCGCGCCAGTTCGGCGAACAGCAGCGGATAGCCGTCGACGCCCTGCATCCCCTCCGGCCCGGTGCCGGAGATGCCGTCGTAATCGCCGCCGATCCCGACATGCGCCTTGCCCGCGATCCGGGCGACATGCTCGACATGGTCCGCCATCGTCGCCGCCGTCACGCGTGGGGCGGGGTGCGCCGCCTCCCATGCACGCAGCGCCTCGGGCGCGCGGGCGCCGTAGAGGTTGGTCGGCAGCCCCTGTGCCTTGGCGAAGGCGCTGCGGCTATTGTCCCAGTCGTTCCACGCGCCCGACAGGAAGGCGGGATAGGCGTTGACCATCACCACCCCGCCGTTCCGCCCGATACCGCCAAGCAGCGCATCGGGAATGTTGCGCGGCCGGTCCGCCACGGCGCGCGCGTTGGAGTGCGACGCGATCACCGGCGCCTTCGTCACCGCCAGCACCGCCGCCATCGTCGCATCGGACACGTGCGACACGTCGACCAGCATCCCCAGCCGGTTCATCTCCGCGACCACCTGTCGCCCGAAACCGGTCAGCCCGTTCGCCTGCGGGGCATCGGTCGAGCTGTCGGCCCAGCCGACGCTCTTGCCGTGGGTCAACGTCATGTAGCGCACGCCGAGCGCATGGTACTGCCGGAGCACCGACAGCCGCCCGTCGATCTGGTGCCCGCCCTCCACGCCGATCAGCGAGGCGATCCGCCCGCTGCGCGCGATGCGGCCCATGTCGGCGGCGTCCCGCGCCAGCGCCATGCGCGCGGGGTTCGCCGCGATCATCCGCCGGACGATATCGATCTGCTCGATCGTCGTCTCGACCGCCGCCGGGCCGGTGATGCTCGCCGGAATCCATACCGACCAGAATTGCCCGCCGACATGGCCCTTCGCCATGCGCGCGAGATCGGTCTGGAGCGGCGGATCGATCCGGCTGGTGTCGGCGGTCAGGTCCACCGCCTCCACCGCCGCGGCGTGATGGTCGCGCAATTCCCACGGCAGGTCGTTGTGCCCGTCGATGATCGGTGCGCGCCTGAGCACCGCCTCTGCCCGCGCCCGGTCGCGCGGCGAGGGGGCGGGAAGGGGCGCGGCGAGCAGGAGGAGCGAGGTCAGCAGCATGGGTGCAGGCTAGCGCGCCCGGCCGCCACGGCAAGCGCTTTACCCGCGGCGCGGCGCATGCTTGGATGCATCTGCCCCGTCGTCAGGAGATCCGATGCTCGCACTGCTGCTCCTGCTCGGCCAGACCGCCGCGTCGCCGCTGCCCGGCCCCCCGCAGCGCATCTCGATCCTCGTCGATCCCTGCGCCTCGCAGCGCCGCCATGCGCAGGACGACGAACTCATCGTCTGCGGCGAGGGCGCGCGCGATCCCCGCCTGCCGCTCCCGTCCGAGCGCGGTCCGCCCGACCGGCCGCTCGCCTCCAATCCGAACGCCGACGGGCGCGGCGCGATCGCCGCCAGCGCGCCGCCCTGCGCCACGCTGTCGCAGGGATGCACCACCGGCGTGGACATCATCGGCGGCGGGGTGTTCGCGATCCGCGCGGTCGGCAAGCTGATCGATCCGGGCAGCTGCTGCGAGGAGCCGGGCGAGTACAAGGACGTCGGTCGGCTGATCGGCGATATCGTGCGCGGGGTGAAGGGCGGCCCGTCGAGGGCGGAACGGGCGAAGCGCATCGCGATCCCGCTCGATCCGGCGGTGCCGCTGCCGGTCGCGCCGCCCGCGAAATAGCGGCAAGGACGGATCGACCATCAAGGGGTTCAGCGTCTCCCGCCCCTGCCAGGAGTCCTCTGCGAAATTCGCGCGCCTGACCAGAAGCTATCCGTACCCCGGCGAAGGCCGGGGTCCAGTTGCGATGGTCTTTCCGTACCTTGCCAACGTCGCCCAACTGGGGCCCGGCCTTCGCCGGGGTACGACAAGGGGAGCGATTCCACCCACGGCGCTGTCGATTGTCGCTCGGGCCTATTCGAGCACGATCCGCCCGGTCGGACGCCGGAGCATCGTCGCGGGCGCGACGGTCGGATTGGTCGGATAGCGCCGCCCGTCGAAGCGCAACCGTGCGACATAGGGACGCGGCACCCCGCCGCCCGCCACCGTCACCCCCAGGTCGCGCCAGCCGCGCGTCGTGGTCGCCAGCACCCGCACCGGGGCGCGCGCCACCGTCATGCGCGTGACGATCCGGAATCCGCCGCGCCGGGCGGGCGTCAGCACGTACAGCACGCATCCGCCGCTCCCGCACGCCGCGCGATCCTGCGCCAGCACCAGCCGTTCGGGCGCGCCGTCGCCGTTCAGATCGACCGCGGCGGTGCGATAGCGCACCAGCCCCAGTTCGCGGCGGATGAACGCCGCCGCATCGGGGGTCGCCAGCGCGGCGAGGGCGAGGGACAGCGGCACCGGACATTCCCCTTGCGATTGCAGGCCCCTTGCAAGTGCAGGACGGCAGCATAACGCCCGGCACGCCCGCCCGCTCCCACGTCGGCGCTTGTCTGGCCAAGGCAATCGCGCGTAGGCGGGGGGAAGTCCTGTCCCGGAGAGACCCTTGCCCAACGACGCCCAGCAATCCGACATCCTCATCATCGGATCGGGTGCCGCCGGGCTCACCGCCGCGCTGAACCTCGCCGACCGTTTCCGGGTGACGGTGCTGGCCAAGGGCGCGTTGAACGAGGGGTCGACCGCCTGGGCGCAGGGCGGGATCGCGGCGGTGCTCGAACCCGGCGACACCTTCGACAATCATGTCGAGGACACGATGGTCGCGGGCGCGGGCCTGAACGACCGCGCGACCGTCGAGTTCGTCGTCGAGGAGGCCCCCGCCGCCATCGAACGGCTGGCGAAGCTCGGCGTGCCGTTCAACATGGACGGCGAGGCGCTGCACCTGACGCGCGAGGGCGGTCATTCGCACCGCCGCATCGTCCATGTCGACGATGCGACCGGCTGGGCGGTGCAGGAGGCGCTGATCCGTGCGGCGCGGGCGCATCCCAACATCACCCTGCTGCCCGACATGGTGGCGGTGGACCTTGCCACCAGCCGCCACGAGCAGCGCTATTCGGGCGCGGGCAACGTCTGGGGCGCATACGCCTTCAACCGCGCGACCGACCGGGTGGAGCTCTACACCGCGCGCGCCACGATCCTCGCGACGGGCGGGGCGGGGCGGACCTATCTGTTCAGCACCGCGCCGCGCGGCGCGACCGGCGACGGCATCGCGATGGCGTGGCGCGCCGGGTGCCGGGTGTCGAACATGGAGTTCATGCAGTTCCACCCGACCTGCCTCTACAATCTCGAGGTCAAGAACTTCCTGATTACCGAGGCCGTCCGGGGCGAGGGCGGCAAGCTGATGAACCCGACCACGGGCAAGAACTTCATGCCCTATTACGACCCGCGCGCCGAACTGGCCCCGCGCGATATCGTCGCCCGCGCGATCGATGCGGAGATCAAGCGCTTCGGGCTCGATTACGTCCATCTCGACATCAGCCATATGGACCCCGATTTCGTGCGGGGGCATTTCCCCAACATCCACGACAAGCTGCTCGGCCTCGGCATCGACATGACGCGGCAGGGCATCCCGGTCGTACCGGCACAGCATTACACCTGCGGCGGGGTGGTGATCGACCGCGACGGGCGCACCGACCTGCCCGGCCTCTATGCGGTGGGCGAGGTGTCGCAATCCGGGCTGCACGGCGCGAACCGGCTGGCGTCCAACTCGCTGCTCGAATGTTTCGTGTTCGGCGAGGCGGCGGCGCGCGACATCGCACGCCGCTGGGCCGACCTGCCGCCGCCACCCGCGATTCGGGCCTGGGACGAAAGCCGCGTCGCCGATTCGGACGAAGAGGTCGTCATCAAGCAGAACTGGACCGAAATCCGCCGGTTCATGTGGAATTACGTCGGCATCGTGCGCACCACCAAGCGGCTGGAGCGCGCCCGCCACCGCATCGCGATGCTGGGCGAGGAGGTGGCGGATTACTATGGCCATTTCCGCGTGACGCCCGACCTGATCGAACTGCGCAACCTGCTGCAATGCGCCGACCTGATCGTGCGATCGGCGCTGCATCGCAGGGAAAGCCGCGGGCTGCACTATACGCTCGACTATCCCGACACGGCGGCGGAGGCGGTCGACACCATATTGGTTCCCTGAGTGCTGCGGTTCGTCGCCTGAATCGGGGGTTTCATCGCAAGCGCCGCCGCTTGCGCTTCCCCGTTCACCGATCGCCGACCATGATCGTGGCAGCGGGGTGAGATGAGTGCAGGCATGAAGAATTTGGTCCGGTCGCGCGGCGTGCTGGTCGCGGCGGGGTTGCTGGCGGCGGGCGGCATCGGCATCGCCACGCGCCATCTCCCGCCCGAGGCGCAGGCGGGGACGCAGCGCTATGCGGTGGCGGTGCCGCTGCCCGCGCCGACCCGGCCCGCCCCGGCGGCGCTGGTACAGGCGATCAACGCGCTGGGCGGCGGGTTCCAGGGCAATGTCGGCATCGCGGTGCGCAGCATCGACGAGGGCTGGGTCGTCGGCCATGCGATGGACCGGCGCATGCCGCAGCAGTCGGTCAGCAAGCTGTGGGTCGCGATGACCGTGATGAACGCCGTCGACGAGGGGCGGCTGGCGCTGACCACGCCGGTCACGGTCACGCGCAGCGACCTGACGCTGTTCCACCAGCCGATCGCCTATCTGATGAAGGACGGGGTGTTCCGCACCACCGTCGCCGACCTGCTGCGCCGCGCGCTGACGATGAGCGACAATACCGCCAACGACAAGTTGCTGAACCTGGCGGGCGGGCCGGTGGCGGTGCGCGACTTCATCGCGGCGAAGGGGCTGGGCAACATCCGCTTCGGCCCCGGCGAGCGGCTGCTCCAGGCGAAGACCGCGGGGCTGCCGTGGAAGCAGGAGTATTCGCAGGGCAACAACTTCGCCGTCGCCCGTGCGCGGCTCGACCCCAATGTCCGCCGCGCCGCCTATCAGGCCTATGTCGCCGATCCGCCCGACGGCGCGGGTGCGGGCGCGATCGCCGATGCGCTGGCCCGGCTGCACCACGGCATGCTGTTGTCGCAGCAGTCGACCGCGTGGCTGCTCGACACCATGGCCCATACCCGTACCGGCCGCGCCCGCATCCGTGCCGCGCTGCCGCCGGGGTGGAGCGTGGCGCACAAGACCGGCACGGGGCAGGATCTGGGCGGGCGCACCGCCGGGTTCAACGACATCGGCATCATCACCGCGCCCGACGGCAAGGCCTATGCCGTCGCGGTGATGATCGGCGACACCGCCCGGCCCGTGCCGGAGCGGCAGCAGCTGATCCAGACGGTGGTGTCCGCGATCGTGGCAGTGCACGGCTGAGCTTGCCGGTTGCGCGGGAAGCCTGCATCCTGCGCCGAAACGGGCGGGGGAGGCGGGCATGCTGCGATCGATGGCGACGGTGCTGGCGGCGGCGCTGCTATTGTCGGCAGGGGCCGAGCCGTCCTGCGCCGACAGCTGGGCGCTGCCGACCGTCGAAACCTATGTCTCGGCGAACGGGCGGGCGCGGATGATCGTGACCCCGCGCGATCTCGACAGCCAGCTCGCCTATTTCGAGGACATGGTCGACGGCAAGGCCGGACCCGGCCAGCGGGAGGATGGCGCCAAGGCGGCGCGCGCCCGCGTCGAACGGCTGTCGGGCGGTCGGTGGCAGGCGGTGTGGGACCGCCCGATCCCGAACGGGGTGGCACCGGTGCAGGCGATCGTGCGCGACGATGCGCGCTATGCCGCGACGTTCGACGACTGGCACGGCACCGGCTACGGCCCGAACGCGGTGGTGCTCTATGGGCCGGACGGCCGGGTCATGCGGCGGCTGGCGCTGGCCGACATGCTCCCCGCCTTCTACGTCGATGCGCTGCCGCATTCGGTCAGTTCGATCGACTGGCGTAGGGAGCCCCGCTTTTCGGCGGACGGATCGCGGATCGTCCTGCCGATCGTCATTCCCGAATCGGGCTATGTCCGCAAGGCGCGCACCGTCGACCTGAATATCCGCCTGTCGGACGGCGCGGCATCGTTCGCCGATGCCGGGGCATGGGCGCGGGCGGGCCGGGAGGGCTGTCGGGTCCGCAAGTGGCAACTGGCGGCCGAGGCGGCGGAAAAGGCGGCATTCCTCGCCCCGCTCCGCCGCCCGGCGATCAACGATCAGGGAAGCTGGCATGCGTATCTGCGCGAGGCGATCGCGCGGCGCTTCGGCAACGATCGCAGCGCGTCGTCCACGGTGCTGCGCAAGCCGGACGCACCCGATTATGCGGTATCGGAGTCATGGCTGCGCGAGGAGATGACCGACCCGACCGGCCGGGGGGCGGCGTTCGCCACGCTGTCGGACGACAATCTGGTGGCGGTGGTGCAGCGGGTCGCCGCGACCATCCCGGCGGGGCGGATGCGCGGGACCACGCTGTATTTCGCGATTTCCGCGGATCGCTGGCCCGCCGTCGCCGCGGCGTTGCGCCGGAGCGGCGCGACCCTCGTCCATCTCGATCCCGACGTGCCGATTCCCCAGCGGCCCGAGCGGATCGCGCAGCGCTATGGCGCGTGACGATCAGCGATAGTCGGTGATCGCATGGTCGCCCGCGTCCGGGCGCACGCGGTTCCCGACGACGGCGACGGCGGCCCCCGCCGCCTTGCCCGCCGCGACGCCCGCCGAGGAATCCTCGAACACGAGGCAGTCCCCGGGCGACACGCCCAGCCGTTCGGCGGCGAGGCGGAAGCCCTGCGGGTCGGGCTTGCCCGCCGTCACATCCCCGGCGGTGACGAACACGTCCGGCACCGGCAGGCCGATCGCGCGCAGCCGGACCTCGGCGAGGTTGCGCGGCGCGGAGGTGACGATCGCCCAGTCGCCGGGGGCCAGCGCGCCGATGAACGCATGAATGCCGTCGATCGCGACGATGCCGTCGGTATCGGCCAGTTCGGCGGCGTTGAGCCACGCCGTCTCGACGCCCACGTCCATCCCCGGCGTGGCGAAGCGGCGCACCGTATCCTCGCTGCGCACGCCGTGGCACACCGCGATCAGCGCGTCGGCGTCGATCCCGTGCCGCGCGCACCACCGCCGCCACACCCGCTCGACCACCGCATCGGAATTGAGCAGCGTCCCGTCCATGTCGAACAGGAAGGCGGCATAGGTGGAGTCGCGAAAGACCGGCATCGCCGCCGCCCGATCAGTGGCGGAAGTGGCGCATGCCGGTGAACACCATCGCGAGGCCCGCCTCGTCGGCGGCGGCGATCACCTCCGCGTCGCGGATCGACCCGCCCGGCTGGATCACCGCCGTCGCCCCCGCCTCGACCGCCGCCAGCAGCCCGTCGGCGAAGGGGAAGAAGGCGTCCGACGCGACCGCCGAACCGATGGTGCGCGGTGCGTCCCAGCCCGCCTTGTCGGCGGCGTCCTTCGCCTTCCACGCGGCGATGCGCGCCGATTCCAGCCGGTTCATCTGCCCCGCGCCGATCCCCGCCGTCGCCCCGTCCTTGGCATAGACGATCGCGTTCGACTTGACGTGCTTGGCGACGATCCATGCGAAGCGGCAGTCGGCCAGTTCCTGCGGCGTCGGCTGGCGCTGCGTCACGACCTGCAACTCGACCTGCGACAGATTGCCCGCGTCGCGCGACTGGACCAGCAGCCCGCCCGCGATGCTCTTGACCGTCAGCCCCGCGCGCGCCGGATCGGGCAGGTCGCCGGTCAGCAGCAGGCGCAGGTTCTTCTTGGCGGCGAACACCGCCTTGGCCTCGTCATCGGCGGACGGGGCCGCCACGACCTCGGTAAAGATGCCGCTGATCGCGCGCGCGGTCTCGCCGTCCAGCGGACGGTTGACCGCGATGATCCCGCCGAACGCCGACACGCTGTCGCACGCCAGCGCCGCCTGGTACGCCTCGATCAGCGTCTCGCCGGTGGCGACGCCGCACGGGTTGGCGTGCTTGACGATCACCACGGTCGGCGGCCCGTCGCGGAACTCGCTGACCAGCTCCAGCGCGGCGTCGGCGTCGTTGTAGTTGTTGTAGCTCAGCGCCTTGCCCTGCACCTGCTCCGCCTGCGCGATGCCGCGTGCGGCGGGGCCGCGCGGGATATAGAGCGACGCCGACTGGTGCGGATTCTCGCCATAGCGCAACTCGGCGCCGCGGGTGAAGGCGAGCGGCAGCGTGTCGGGGAACGCCTGCCCCTGGTCCGCAAAGGCGAACCACTGGGCGATCGCCGAATCATAGGCGGCGGTGGCGGCATAGGCCTTGGCGGCGAAGCGGCGGCGGGTGGCCAGCGTGGTCGCGCCGCCGGTTTCGGCCAGCTCGGCGATCAGCGCGGCATAGTCGGCGGGGTCGGTGACGATCGCGACCGCATCATGGTTCTTGGCCGCCGAGCGGACCATCGACGGCCCGCCGATGTCGATATTCTCGATGATGGTGTCGCGGTCGGCGCCCTTGGCCACCGTCGCCTCGAACGGATAGAGGTTCACCACCACGATATCGATCGCGCCGATGCCGTGTTCGTCCATCGACGCGACATGCTCGGGATTGTCGCGCACCGCCAGCAGCCCGCCGTGGACCACCGGGTGCAGCGTCTTGACCCGCCCGTCCATCATCTCCGGGAAGCCGGTCAGGTCGGAAATATCGCGTACGGTCAGGCCCGCATCCCGCAGCGCGGCGGCGGTGCCCCCGGTCGAGACCAGCTCGACGCCATGGCCCGCAAGCGCGGTGGCGAGATCGACGATGCCGGTCTTGTCCGAGACCGAGAGAAGCGCGCGCTGCGCGGTGACGTTTTCCATGGGCGCGCCCTTTCGCGCGAATGGCGGGGGAGGGCAAGGGGGCTACAGATGCAGGCTGACGTCCTGTCGCATGTGCAGGATACGGATGACCTCGATGCGGTCCGCCTCGTCGCGATAATGGATCATGTGCGATCCGGCGCGCTGCTTTCGATAGCCCGGACGGACGTCGACGGCGCAACCGGGCAGTCGCCCTTGCACGAGTCTGTCGCAACTATGGACAATCGTCTCGACGTAGCGGTCCGGCTGATCCGCGTCCCAACGGCTTTCGCTGTAATTCCAGATCGCCGCCAGATCGTCCCGTGCCGCCGGGGTTAGCAGCAGTCGCTTCAACGCGCTTCGAGCTTCCGACGTTGGCCGGCCTTGAACGCTGCGAGATCGAACGGTTGCGGCTCGCCGGAAGCCTCGCCCTGCCGCAAAGCCTCGCGCAGCGCCTCGACCTTGTCCTCGTGCGCTTCAAGCAGGCGCAATCCCGCACGCACGACATCGCTGGCCGATCCGTAGCGCCCGGCCGAAATCTGGTCGCGGATGAAACCGTCGAAATGATCGTCGATGGTGACGGAAGTGCGGTGCGCCATGGCGTTCGATCCGTTGCCTCAAGTCCGGCATAGCATAGCGTCGAATACTGCGGGCCGCTACCGCCCGCGGTGGAACCGCCACGACAGGTCGTGCCCGCCCGGCGGCGTCGTGCCCGACAGCACCAGCTGGAACGTACCCGCCGGCAGCCCGTCCGCGCCGATCCAGAGGCTTTCCTCGACCGAGAGCGTCGCGCCCTTCGCACGGAAATGCCACACCGGGCCGTCGGGCAGGCGCAGCAGCGCCGCCTGATCGTCCGCGCCGCCCTCGATCGCGATGCCGGGGGCGAGGTGGAAACGCACGACGAACGGCGTGTCGCCCCGGCGCGTGCGGCGACCGGTGGGGATCAGCATGTCCTCGCCCTGCACGTCGCGCCCGTCGGCGCTCAAGCTCAGTACCCGGCGGTGGAGGAAGCCCAGCCGCCGGGCATAGCCGTCATGGGCGGCCTCGACCCGACTGATCGCGTCGCTTTCCTGCCGCACCATGTCGACCGTGCCGACGCCCTTGCCGAGCGTGGCATCGTTCAGGATCGCGGTCGAATTGGTGTCGGCCAGCACCAGCGTCGAATGCGCGGCGGTCGAGCGCAGCGCGCGGCGCAGTTCGGCGGACAGGGTCAGCGCCGCCACCCCCGCACCGCCGCAGTTCACCACGATCCGCTGTCCGCCGTCCGACAGCTCGAACGCCAGCGTCGAGGCGCAGCCCTCGCGCGCGGCGCGGGGCGGCGGGGGCGGGGCGGCATCGACGATCAGCACGGTGCGCCCCGCCGCCAGCCGCTGATAGCCCCAGTCGCCCGCATGGCGTAACGGGCGGGTGCGGACGCCCGTCGCGGCGATCACGTCGGCGATGCGTTCGCCGTCCACCGGCCCGGCCCCCTGCCACGATGACAGCCCGCCCTCGCCATGGCAGACCCCCAAGAGCGCCGCGACCATGATCGTCAGCGTCGCCGCGACCGGCTCGGGCAGGTCGAGCCGCCGCGCGGCATAGATTTCGCGCAACGACGCCAGCGTCATCACCGCCTGCAACTGGTCGGCCGGGGAGCGCCCGACCAGCCCGCCGTCGTCGAACACCCCGGTCGTCAGCGCGCGCTCCAGCCCCGCCTCGCCGAAGGCACGGCGCGGATCGCCGCCGGGGATGACGAGGCCACCCGCGACCACGCCCGACCATGCGACGATCGCCGCCAGTCCGGGCGGGGCCTTCGCCGCCTCGCCGTCCAGATGGCGCGCGGTGCGGGCGATCGCGTGCAGCACCTGCGAGCGATAGACGAGATCGGTCGACGACAGGATCAGCGGGGCGTGCGCGATCCACGACAGCATCCGCCGCCCGCACGTCTCCGCCTCCCACGCCGGTTCGGCGATGCGCTCGCCATGGTCGGCCAGCCACTGGCGCATGATCGTCTCGGCGATCGGTACCGCGGTCACCCGCGGCGCGACGCTGGAGAGGTCGCGCAGCCAGCCGAAGCCGTGGAGATGCCCGGCGAAGCTGCGCGAGAATTTGGGGCGGTTGAGCTCCAGCCGGTCGAGCGGCAGCGATTCGCCGCGGAACATCAGCCGTCCGTCGAGCAGCGCCGCGCCGCGTGCCAGATCGCCGAGGAACGGATCGTCGGCGACCGCGATCAGCTTCAGCGGATGCCGCCCCTTCAGCCGCAACCG
Organism: Sphingomonas silueang; assembly: GCF_040049155.1. Taxonomy (NCBI): domain Bacteria; kingdom Pseudomonadati; phylum Pseudomonadota; class Alphaproteobacteria; order Sphingomonadales; family Sphingomonadaceae; genus Sphingomonas; species Sphingomonas silueang. The sequence goes on along the minus strand of NZ_JBDZDK010000011.1, from coordinate 91,802 downwards.
GTGGAGCGGGGTGCGCCACGCGAGGCGTTGCAGCTTATCGCGCACCCGTTCCGACAGCGACAGGCCGGTGCCGCCGCCCTGCCGCACCAGCCGCTTGCCGACCTCGATCCCGTCGCGCGGCCCGTCGATCGGCGGCTCGCCGGTCATGCGCCGCGCAGGGCGGCGATGTTCGCGGCATAGGCGGTCGGACCGCCGGTGAAGGTCGCGGTCCCCGCCACGAGGCAGTCGGCCCCGGCGGCGATCGCCTTGGGCGCGGTCGCGCGGTCGATGCCGCCGTCGACCTGCAGGTCGATCGCCCGCCCGGTCGCGTCGATCCGGCGGCGCAGGCCCTCGATCTTGGTCAGCTGGCTGTCGATGAACTTCTGTCCGCCGAAGCCGGGATTGACGCTCATGACCAGCAGCAGGTCGACGAGGTCGATGATGGGATCGACGATCTCGACCGGGGTGCCGGGGTTGAGCACCACGCCCGCGCGCTTGCCCAGGGCCTTGATCCGCTGGAGCGTGCGGTGGAGGTGCGGCCCCGATTCGGGATGGACCGAGAGGATGTCGGCCCCGGCTTCCGCAAAGGCGTCGATCAGCGGATCGACCGGCGTCACCATCAGGTGCACGTCGAACGGCTTGGCCGAATGCGGGCGCAGCGCCTTCACCACCATCGGCCCGATGGTCAGGTTGGGCACGAAATGCCCGTCCATCACGTCGACATGGATCCAGTCGGCCCCGGCCTCGTCGATGGCGCGCACTTCCTCGCCCAGTCTGGCGAAGTCGGCGGAAAGGATCGAGGGAGCGATACGAACGGCTTGCATGGGATAGCGTCCTAGCATGGTGGCGGGGGGCGGCAAGGTTTGTGGGCGTCGGGCGTGGGGCGGGCGAAGAAGAAAGAAGGTCGGTTCACGCGAAGGCGCGGAGACGCGAAGCGGTTGCGCCGGAGGCAAGGCCATGCCGCGTCAGCGGCCTTGATCCTCGTCGCGCCGGGCGCAGCGTCTCCCGAACGCGAACCGCTTGCCCCGTGCGCAACGCCTCCGCGCCTCCGCGCGAACCAATCTTCTAACCTACCCTTGCCGTTTCAGCCGGACGATGAAGAACCCGTCCATCCCGCCGACCTCCGCCAGCGTCCCCGGCAACGTCCGCACATGGCCGCGCGGATGGGGGACGACCCCGTCCGGCAGTTCCTCCGCCCGCGCCGGTTCGACCGCGAAGTCGCCCCGCGCCCCCAGGAACCGGTCGAGCTGCGCCTCCCCCTCGGCGGGTTCGAGCGAGCAGGTGGCATAGACCAGCCGCCCGCCGGGCTTCACCCAGTCGGCGGCGCGCGCCAGCAGCCGCGCCTGCAACGCCGCCGCCTCGGCGATCACCGACGGGCGGACGCGGTGAAGCACGTCGGGGTGGCGGCGGAAGATGCCGGTCGCGCTGCACGGCGCGTCGAGCAGCACCGCATCGGCGGGTGCCACGGGCTTCCACACCAGCGCGTCGCCGGTGACGACCTTCGCCGACAATCCGGTGCGTGCCAGATTCTCCTCCAGCCGGGCGAGCCGCGCCGCCGACGAATCGAGCGCGGTCACGTCCCACCCCGCCGCAGCCAGTTGCAGCGTCTTGCCGCCCGGCGCGGCGCACAGGTCGAGCGCGGTACCCGGCCCCTCGCCCAGCAGCCGCGCCGGGATCGACGCGGCGAGATCCTGCACCCACCACGCTCCCTCGGCATAGCCCGGCAGCCCGGGGATCGGCGCAGCATCGCGCAATCGCCGATGGTGCGGCGCGAGCGTCAGCCCCTCCGGCCCATCCGCGCCCTTCAGCGACAGGTCGAGCGGGGGCTGTTCGGCGATCGCCGCCTGCGCCGCGATCACCATGTCCTCGCCCCAGTTGGCGACCCAGCGCGCGTCGGTATCGGCGGGTAGCGCCGCCGTATCGGGCAGGCGGGCGTTGCCGCGCATCAGCGTGCCGAACACGCCGTGGACCAGCTTGCGCGGACCGCCGTCGACCAGCGGCAGCACCGTCGCGATCGCCGCATGCGGCGGCGTGTTCAGCACCAGCGCCTGTCCCAGCGCGATCCGCAGCGCAAAGCGCGCCTTGGCGTCGTCGGGCAGCGGGCGCTGCGTCGCGCTGTCGATCAGCGCGTCGAGATCGGGCAGGCGGCGCAGCACGGCGGCGGCGATCGCATGCGCCAGCCCGCGATCCTCGCGCCGGTCGAGATCGGCGGTGGCCGACGCCAGCGCCGCCTCCAGCGGCAGTCCGCGCCGCAGCACGGCGTCGAGCAGGCGCAGCGCGGCGCGGCGCGCGGGCACGCCGGGCGGTTCGGGGGCAAGGCGGGGGCGGGCCATCTCAGCGCGCCCCGTTCGGGAATAGGTTGCGATCGGTCACTTGAATCCTGTCGTTCCACGGCCAAGTCTGGGTGCGACCGAACCGGAAGGACTCCCCTATGGGCACGCGCCCCGCACATGTGAAGCCGCCCGCGCATCTCTCCAAGTCGCCGCCGGTGCCGACGCCCGAGCCGCTGCCGGCAAAGGACGACCATGACGACCCGCTGGGCCTCAGCCCCACCCGCTACGGCGACTGGACGCACAAGGGCATCGCGGTCGACTTCTGACGCGGACCGTGCTTCATTTCCCCCGGGGTCGGGGGAGTTGAACCATGCCGTCGTTCGTCGTGTCGCTGCTGATCCTCGCGGGTGCACAGGCCGCCCCGCCCGAACAGGCGGCCCCGTCCGAGGAGATCACCGTGGTCGCCCGCAAGCTGCGCGACTGGCGCGGCAATGCATCGAAGCGCGACGGCGTGACCCGTTGCGTGACGCGACGTTCGACCGGCGATGCGGAAATCGATGCGATCGGTTGCCGGGCGTTGACCGACTGCATGCCGCGGTTCGAGCCGGAAATCCTCGCCGTGGCGAACAGCACGGCGAAGCGCGCCGAGCGTGAGCGGCTGAACGCGCCGATCTACCAGCGGATGGGCGTCTGTTTTGCCGAACGGCGCGAAACGCTGGTCCGCGAACTGGCCGACCGGCGCGCCGCCGGTGGCTGACGCGGCACCCTTTCCCGGCGGCACGGTGCACGAAGCCGCCGCTGATGTGCGGGCGTCCATCGCCGACGATCCCGCCGTCCTCGCCCGGTGGCACGGCCTGACGCCGATCGCGCGCAACGAATATCTCTGCTGGATCGACGATGCGAAACAGGCCGCTACCCGCGCCCGACGCATCGCCCGCATCCGCGACGACCTGCTGGCGGGCAAGCGCCGCCCGTGCTGCTGGCCCGGCTGCATCCACCGGACCGACAAGGCCCCCGGCCGCTGGCAGCAGGCGATGTCGACCGGTCGCGGCACCGACGCATAACCTTCAGCATTGTCAGTACTTCCATTGCGGTGACGGAACGAACCGGCCGGTCGGTGCTTGTCGCTCCATGAAGTCGCTTCCCCGTTTCTGGCGTCGGTTGCTTGTCGGGCTGGTCCTGCTGGCTTTGCTGTTGCTGCTCCTGCTTGCCGCGTTTCCGTGGGGCGTGCTGCGCGACCGGGTAGCCACGCGACTGGCCGAGCGGTTCGGCGCGGACGTATCGATCGGGCGGATCGAGCGGGTCGAGCCGCTGTCCTTCTCCCCCACGCTTGTCGTGCGCGACCTGCGCATCGCGCAGCCGCACTGGGCGGGGCAGGGCGATCTGGTGCGGCTCCACCGGCTCGACCTGCGCTTTCGCGTGCTGCCGCTGCTGCGCGGCAGGTTCGACCTGACCGCGCTCGCGATCGACGGCGGGCGGGTGGCGCTGGTCCGCGCGAAGGACGGGACCAGGAACTGGGCCCCCGACAAGCGCGGCAAGGGCGGATCGGCGTCCGACATCACCACCCTCGCCGTCCGCAACCTCGTGATCGACTATCGCGACGCGGTGCAGAACCGGCACTTCGCCGTGACCGTCGCGTCCGATGCGCAGGGGTTCCGCGCGAGCGGCAACGGCGCGATCGATAACCGCCCGGTGCGGGTATCGCTGACCGGCCCGACGATCCGGGGCGACGGGGAATGGCCGTTTGCGGCACGGGTCGCCGGGCCGACCATCACCCTCGATGCGAAGGGCGTGATGGCGTCACCGCTCAATACCAAGCGGATGACCGTCGATCTGACCACGCGCGCCGACAATCTCAAGACGCTCGACGCGCTGGTCGAGGCCGGGCTGTTCGGTACCCAGCCGGTGCGGCTGGTGGCGCGGGTACGCCACGACGATCCGACATGGACGATCGAGCGGCTGTCGGGAGCGATCGGCAGCTCGCGGCTGGCGGGCGCGCGGGCGACCGTCACGAAGGACGGCGACAAGACCGGGATCGACGGGCGGCTGCATTTCGCGACCCTGTCCTTCGCCGATCTGGAGACGGACGAGGGCCGCGCCCGCGCCGCCGCGCTGGAGCGGCGCATCGGTCCGCGCGTCGTGCCCAACACCCGGATCAACCTCGCCAAGCTCGGCAATCTGGACGGCAGGCTGGGCGTCCGGGTCGACCGGCTGCGCGACGCGCCGGGGTTGCGCAGCCTCGATGCGACGCTCGCCATCGCCGACCGCCGCCTGACCGTCGCGCCGTTGATCGTGCGACTGGCGCAGGGGCGGATCACCGGCGGCGTCACCGTCGACCAGCGCGGGCGCAGCACCCCGCGCGCGACCTTCGACCTGACGCTCGCCGATTCGCGCATCTCGACCTTCGCCGGGGGTGCGCCGGTCGATGCGCCGCTGCGCGCCCGGCTGAAACTGGTCGGCAGCGGCGAGACGATCCGCGCCGCGATCGGCCGGTCGGACGGGCGGATCGGCTTTGCCGCCAGCGACGGCACGCTCCCCGCCAAGCTCGCCTCGCTGCTCGGGGCCGATGTCGCGCGCGGGGTCGTGACCGATGACGATGCCCGCGCCCGGCTGCGCTGTCTCGCGCTCGGGCTGGCGGTGACGAACGGCGTGGGGCGGCTCGATCCGCTGGTGATCGACACGTCGCGGGCGCAGACGCGGGGCGAAGGCCGCGTCAACCTCGCCGACGAGACGCTGGCGGTCGCGCTGACCGGCGCGCCCAAGCAGGCGACGCTGCTGCGACTCGACCGGCCGGTGCGGATCGCCGGGCGGCTGCAGGCGCCGCAGGTGGCGATCCCGCCCGGCACCAGGAGCGCGGGCGGCCTCCTGCGCATGCTCGGCAAGGCGATCAGCGGTCGTCAGCCGCCGCTGGCGGGCGATGCCGATTGCGGCGCGCTGATCGCGCGGGCGCTGCGGTAGCGTCGCAGGCTTGCCATGGCACCGGTCAAGCGGCAGCCTTGCCCGAAAAGGAGGCTGCCCATGACCGATTTCCCGCAGGATCGCGAACTGGTGCTCGACCGCATGCTGCATGCGCCGCGCGCCGCCGTCTGGCGTTGCTGGACCGAAGCGGACCTGCTGCGCCGGTGGTTCGTACCCGCGCCATGGACGGTCGCCGCCGCCGTGGTCGATCCGCGCCCCGGCGGCGCGTTCGACGTGACGATGCGCAGCCCGGAGGGGCAGGAGATGCCCCATCGCGGCACCATCCTCGACATCGTGCCGGGTGAGCGGATCGTGACGACCGATGCCTTCACCGCAGGGTTCCTGCCCGGCGACGGGCCGCCGTTCATGGTCGCGACGATGACCTTCGCCGACGACGACGGCGGCACCCGCTATGTCGCCCGCGCCCGCCACTGGTCGGTCGAGTCGCGCGAACAGCATGCGGCGATGGGATTCGACACCGGCTGGAACCGGTGCGCCGACCAGCTGGAAGCGCTCGCGCGGACGTTGTGAGGGCGGCGGGCCGGAGCGGATCGACATTCAATCGCTACTCCGTCACCCCGGACCTGTTCCGGGGTCCACCAGGCCGCAAACGCCGTCGATAGAGCCCGGGACCGTACCGGTTGCTGTGCCGTAGACCCCGGAACCGGTCCGGGGTGACGCAAGGGATGGCTGCAACGATCGAACCGAATCCGGACCGCTGAACGTCGACCCGACCCGGTAATCCCTCGCAGACCGCCATGACCATGGCTTCCCACAGGAACGGGAACGCCGACCATCATCGCAAAAGCCGGACGTCGATCGTTCGCGGCGTCGAACCGGTCAGAAGCGGAAGGCGGTGCCCACATAGACCGCCTGGCTGTCGCGGCGCTCGGGCTCGATCCGGAGCATCCGCTCGCGGTCCGAGCGGTAGCGCACGCCTGCGGTCACATCGAGATTGCGGGTCAGCTTGTACGATCCGCCCATGTCGAGCGAATAGCTCTGCGGATCGGCGATCATGCGCGGCTGGTCGGCGAGCGGACGGTCGCTGCTGGCACCCACGCGCGCGCTGGCCTTGCGGCCCGAATAGCTCAGGCCGACGCCCATCTGCTCGCGGCTGCCCGGCTGTCCGGCCAGATCGAGCCGGGCGAGGTCGCCCGACACCGCGAACCGCTTCCAGCCGACCGACACGCCGAGGTTGTAGGCGACCGGATTGACGCTGGGCATCGCCGCCGCGCTCGCCACGCGATCGGGCAGGCGGCTGGCGCGGGCGGCACGGCTGCGCACCGCGACCTTGACCGCGCGGTTGGTGATGACCGCGCCTTCGGACGGGGTGAACTGGAAACCGGTGGCGCTCAGGCCGGTGCGGGCCAGCGCCGCGGCGAGGCGCGGATCGGCCGATGCCGGGGTGAAGGAACCGATCCCCGCCAGCGGCAGCGGCGTCTGCGCGATGCGCTTGAGCACCCGCGGGGCACGTTGTTCCTGGGCGAACAGCGCAGGCGACGCGACAAGGCCGGCGGCGATCACTGCCCCCAGTCCCACGCTCATCGCTATCCGGCCACCCGTCATGATTTCCTCACTCCCCGCCAATCGCGGTACCACGATTCGGTTGCCGGTATCCATGGGTGCAGGTCGCTTTCCGGACACCTGTTGCATCGAACCCACATATTTGTCCGACTTTGCCTTCGCGCCGTGCCGCCCCGGCCGGAATCGCATCCCGCTTGCCGCACCGGGCAGACCCCCTATAGAAGCGGGCGGAACCGCCATATTGGCCTGTAGTCAAGGAATCCGCCGATGAATCGCCCGCTGCTGATCGCATTGCTGGCAACGTTCGCCCTGCCGATGACCGCGTGCAGCGGGGGCAAGGGCCGGGTGTCGGGCGATCTCGCCGCATCCAAGGTGACGACGATCGGCGTCAACAGCTATCTGTGGCGCGCCAGCCTCGACACGCTGTCGTTCATGCCGCTGACCCAGACCGACTCGAACGGCGGCGTGATCGTGACCGACTGGTACGTCAATCCGCAGACCCCGACCGAGCGGACCAAGGTGACGGTGACGATCCTCGACCAGGATCTGCGCGCCGATGCGCTGCGCGTGGCCGCGCTGCGCCAGGTGAACCAGGGCGGCCAGTGGGTCGAGGCGCCCGTCGCCGCCGCCACCGTACAGAAGCTGGAGGACATCATCCTGACGCGGGCGCGCGACCTGCGCCGCGGGGCGGTGACGGGCTGAGCGACACGGCGATGACTCCACGCTTTTCGCCCGCCGAGGCCGATGCCCGCTGGCAGGCGGCATGGGATGCTGCCGCCACCTTCGTCGCCGACGATTCGTCGCCGAAGCCCAAACGCTATGTGCTCGAGATGTTCCCCTATCCGTCGGGGCGCATCCACATGGGGCATGTGCGCAACTATACCATGGGCGACGTGCTCGCGCGCTTCCTGCGGATGACGGGGCACGAGGTGCTGCATCCGATGGGCTGGGACGCCTTCGGCATGCCTGCCGAGAATGCGGCGATGGAGAAGAAGGTCCATCCCGGCGAATGGACCTATGCCAATATCGCGGCGATGAAGGCGCAGCTGAAGCGCCTCGGCCTCGCGTTCGACTGGAGCCGCGAGTTCGCGACCTGCGATCCCGACTATTACGGGCACGAACAGGCGCTGTTCCTCGAGCTGCTGAACGGCGGCCTCGTCTATCGCAAGGAATCGGCGGTCAACTGGGACCCGGTCGACATGACCGTGCTGGCCAACGAACAGGTGATCGACGGGCGCGGCTGGCGCTCGGGCGCGCTGGTCGAGAAGCGCAAGCTGAGCCAGTGGTTCCTGAAGATCACCGACTTCGCCGACGATCTGCTGTCGGGGCTGGGGTCGCTCGACCAGTGGCCCGACAAGGTGCGGCTGATGCAGGAGAACTGGATCGGCAAGTCCGAAGGGCTGCAATTCGCGTTTCAGCCCGTCGCCCCGTTCGACCGGCGAATCGAGGTCTATTCGACCCGGCCCGACACGATCTTCGGCGCGAGCTTCGTCGCGATCGCCGCCGATCACCCGGTCGCGCGCACCCTCGCGGAAACGAACCCGGACGCCGCCGCCTTCATCGACCTGTGCAAGCAGGGCGGCACCACCGCCGCCGAGCTGGAAACCGCCGAGAAGCTGGGGTTCGACACCGGCTATCGCATGCAGCACCCGCTCGACCCTGCGCAGACGCTGCCGGTCTATATCGCGAACTTCGTGCTGATGGACTATGGCACCGGCGCGGTCATGGGCGTGCCCGCGCACGACCAGCGCGACCTCGACTTCGCGCGTAAATACGGCCTCGACGTGCGCCGCGTCGTCGCGGACGGCGAGACCGTCGATCCGCTGTTCGTCGGCGACGAGGCCTATACCGGCCCCGGTCGCCTCGTGAACTCGGGCCCGCTCGACGGGCTGGACGTCGCCGCCGCCAAGCGCTTCGTGATCGAGCGCGCCGAGGCCGAAGGCTGGGGCAAGGGCACCACCGTATGGCGGCTGCGCGACTGGGGTGTCAGCCGCCAGCGCTATTGGGGCACGCCGATCCCGATCGTGCACTGCGACGCCTGCGGCGCGGTGCCGGTGCCGAGGGACCAGCTGCCGGTACGGCTGCCCGAGGACGTGTCGTTCGACATTCCCGGCAATCCGCTCGACCGCCATCCGACGTGGAAGCACGTCGACTGCCCGGCATGCGGCGCACCCGCCCGGCGGGAGACCGACACGCTCGACACCTTCGTCGATTCGTCGTGGTATTTCATCCGCTTCGCCAGCCAGCCGCAGGACCGCCCGTTCGACCGCGCGGTGGCGGAACGCTGGCTGCCGGTCGGGCAGTATATCGGCGGGGTCGAACATGCGATCCTCCACCTGCTCTACGCCCGCTTCTGGACGCGCGCGCTCGACCATGTCGGGCTGATCGACCTGAAGGAGCCGTTCGCCGGGCTGTTCACGCAAGGCATGGTCACGCACGAAACGTACAAGTCGGCGGACGGGCGCTGGCTCGCCCCCGACGAAACGGAAGTTGGCGAGGGTGTACGCTTCGTCAAAGGAACGAATGACCCGGTTGTCATCGGCCGCGTCGAGAAGATGTCGAAGTCGAAGAAGAACACGGTCGATCCCGAACCGATTCTCGATCGCTACGGCGCGGATGCCGCGCGCTGGTTCATGCTGTCCGACAGCCCGCCCGAACGCGATTTGCCGTGGAGCGAGGCGGGGATCGAAGGCGCGGAACGCTTCGTCAAGCGGGTGTGGAAGCTGGTCGCGGGGCATGTCCCCGGTAACACCAGCCCGCAGGCGCTGACCCGTGCCGTCCACCGCGCGATCGCGGGCGTCGCCGCCGATATCGAGGCGCTGCAGTTCAACAAGGCGGTTGCCAAGCTCTATACGCTGCTTGGTGAGGCGGAGAAGGCGGACGCCATGTCCGACGCCGATCTCGACGCGCTGCTGCTGCTGGTCGGCCCGATGATCCCGCATCTGGCGGAAGAGGCATGGTCGCAACTTGGGCGGACCGGCCTCATCGCCGATGCCCCATGGCCCGCGGTCGATCCGGCGATGCTGGTCGACAGCGAATCGACCATCGCGGTGCAGGTGAACGGCAAGCTGCGCGACACCATCGTCCTGCCCAAGGGTGCCGCCAAGGACGTGGCCGAAGCCGCCGCGCTCGCCAGCGACAAGATCGTCCGCGCGCTGGACGGCAAGGCTCCGCGCAAGGTCATCGTCGTCCCCGATCGCCTGGTGAACATCGTCGCATGACCCGCCTCGCCGCCTCGCTCGCCCTGATCCTGACGCTCGGCGGCTGCGGCCTGCGTCCGCTCTACGGCGGCGGGGAGACCGGGGCGGTGCGCCGGACGCTGTCGGGGATCGAGGTCGCGCCGATCGCGGGGCAGAACGGCTGGCTGGTCGCCAATGCGCTGCGCGACCGGCTGCGGGCGGAAGGCCCTGCGCGCTATCGCCTCGAAATCCGGCTGGACGACGACATCACCGGTCTTGGCGTGCGGCGCGACGATTCGATCACGCGCGAACGGCGGACGCTGCGCGCGCGCTATCAGCTGGTCGACCTGTCGAACGGGGCGGTGACGCTCGACGCCACGGCGGGGTCCGACGCCGGGATCGACGTGGTGCGCAGCGAATATGCCACCATCGCCGCTGAACGCACCGCGCTCGAACGCCTGTCGGTGATCGTCGCCGACCAGATCGTCACCCGCATCGCGCTCACCACCGAGCGCCGACGCCCGTGAAGCTCCGCCCCGAGCAGGTGGGCACCAAGCTCGACCGGCCCGGCCCCGATATCCGCCTCTACCTCTTCCACGGTCCCGATACGGCGGGCGCGATGGCGCTGGCCGCGCGGCTGGCGAGGGGCGTGGGCGAGGGGGCCGAGCGGGTCGACATGGACGGCGCGACGCTGAAGGCGCGGCCGGGCGTGCTGGCGGACGAGGCGGCGTCCCTGTCGCTGTTCGGCGACCGGCGTCACATCCGCGTGACCGGCATGGGCGAGGAATCGCTGGAAGCGGTGACGCTGCTGCTGAACGCCGCCAGCGCCGGAAATCCGGTCGCCGCCATCGCCCCGAGCGTCAAGGGCACGTCGAAGCTGGTGAAGCTCGTCACCGCCGCGCCGAATGCGGTCGCCGTCGCCTGCTACGTGCCCGATGCCGCGCAGGCGGCGAAGCTGGCGGTGGCCCTGGCGCGCGACCACGGGCTGCGGCTGCTGGGCGACGTGCCCGAACGGCTGGCGGCGGTGACGGCGGGCGACCGCGCGGTGCTGGCCAGCGAGATCGAGAAGCTGGCGCTCTACCTCGACGCCGCGCCCGACCGCCCGCGCGATGCCGATGGCGAGGCGTTCGATGCGATCGGCGCGTCGATCGCCGATGCCGAGGTGCACGGCATCGTCGCGGCGATGATCGCGGGCGACGTGGCCCATGCCGCCATCCCCGAACCGCCCGGCGGCGGCGCGATCCCGCTGCTGCGCGCGGTCGCGCGGCGGCTGCTGGCGCTGGCCGAGATGCGGGTCGAGATCGACGACGGGCAGCCGGTCGATCAGGTGATGGAGCGCCACCGCGTGTTCTTCAAGGAACAGGGGCCGACGCGCGAGGCGCTGCGCCGCTGGGACGCCCCCCGCCTCGCCCGCGCGGTCGAGCGGGTGCGCGATGCCGAACGCGCCGCGCTGTCGGGCAGCGGCCTCGGCGACGTGGCGACCGCCGCCGAAGCGATCGCCATCGCCCGCGCCGCCGCCGGGCGCGGGCGATAGGGCGGGCCGGGCTTCGGCGGGAACGCCCGCGAACCTGCTGCCTTCGCGGAAAAGGATTCTGCGGCGGATATCGCGCGCCTGACCCGAACCTGCCCGTACCCCGGCGAAGGCCGGGGGCCAGTCGGGCTGGTCTTTCCGTGGCTTGCCGACGTTCCCCAACCGGGCCCCGGCCTTCGCCTGGGTACGGAAAAGAGCCTTTCGCCGAGGGCTACTGCTCAAGGGAGGGGAATGGCCGGATATCGATCCGCCCCCCAAGCACTCCCAGATCAACGCACGCGAACCGCCGCGTGATAGGCATTGCCACCCGCATCGTCCTCGGTAGCGACCAGCTGCAACCCCACCCGATCGAGCGCCTCGGCATAGGCCGCGATCCCGAGCGAGCGCGACGGGCGACCGGTCAGCGTATCGATCCATTCGCAGCGTTCGCAGGGCGCACTGAACAGGAACTGCCCGCCCGGCTCCAGCGCACCCGCCACCCTCGCCAGCAGCGCGCGCTGCACCCCGGCGTCGAGCAGGAACAGCAGCCCGATCGCGATCGCGCCAGGAAATCGCCTGCCGAAAAAGTCGCTGTCCTCCGCCGGTTCGCAGGCGGCGGGCATGCCGGGCAGGTTGCGGCGGAACGCGGCCAGCAGCGACGGCGATGCGTCCACGCCCCACAGCGCATGACCGTCCGCCGCCAGCGCGGCGGCGATCGGCACGCCCGATCCGCAGCCGATATCGAGGATCGCCGCGCCGGGCGACAGGCAGCGCGCCGCCCACGACCGGACCGGCGCCGTGCCCATGTCGCTGCGCACCGCCATGAACCGTTCGGCGATCGCCTCCCACCCGGCGGAACGGTCCATGGTCATCCGCCGTCTCTCCTGCCACCCGATAAAAGCATTTGCGCGGGGGAAAAACCGCTGCTAGGGGCACCCTCCTACCAGCCGAGGGGGCTTCCCCAAGGTGACTGTGCGGTCGTGGCGGAACTGGTAGACGCGCAACGTTGAGGTCGTTGTGGCCGAAAGGCCGTGGAAGTTCGAGTCTTCTCGACCGCACCATTTCGGTCCAAAAGCCCGAGTCCCTAGCACCGCCGCCTCTACGCCAGAGGCGGCGGTGAGGGTCCGCAGCAACTCGGTGCGCGTGCCGCGGATTCGCACGTCCGTCTTGCTATGGACCTCGACCCGCTGTGCAACCGCTCGAATATGATTCCGCGCATAGGAGCCATCATCGTGGCGGAGCTTGTGCTTCGCCGCCGACGCGAACGCATGAAGGCTCTCGACCGTGATCTCCGGGCTGATCCGCTCGATGTGCGCGACCGCGCGCTCGGCATCGCCTCTGGCCTGATCGCGGAGAACAGTCAGCTCCGCGATCCGCGCCTTGAGCGATGAATCGCCCAAATCGACCAGCCCGTTCTCGATCGCCTCATAGAGCCGGGAGAGTTTGGTGTCCGCCTCCGTCGCCCGCCGTTCCATTTCGGCGACGTGCTGGCGGCGCTCTGTCACCCAATCTTCCCGCCGCGCGATAAGCTGGTCCATCAGCACTTCGAGCCGCGCGGGATCGAGCAGTCGCTTTTCCAGATGGTCGATCACCGCCTCGTTCAGCCGGTCCATCGGGAGCGAGACGCCGGGGCAACCTGTTTTCCCCTTCGTGGCCTTGGTCGCGCAGGTGTAATAGCGATACTCCTGACCGCTGCGGCTGGTGCCGGTGCGTAGCGTCATGGCCCCGCCGCAGCAGGCGCAGAAGCAGATGCCGGTCAGCAGCGTCGATCCGCCCACCGCGCGGGGCGGCATCATCTTCGGGCTGCGCGCTTTCAGGGACCGCTGAACGGCCTCGAACTCCGCCACCGAGACGATCGGCGGCACTTCCATGATAGCGTGTTCACCCTCGGGTTTCCGGCGCTTCTTCTTGACGTCATAGGTGTTGAAACGATGCTGGCCGATGTAGGTCGTCCGCGTGAGCACCTGATGCACCGTACCTTTGCCCCAGCGCCCGCCATAGCGCGTGCGGATATTGTTGTCGTTGAGCCAGCATGTGATCGCCATGACGCCCATCGGCCCGGAGCCATCGGCGCCCTCCAGCGCCAGACGGAAAATCCGGCGCACCGTCTCGACATGGATCGGGTCGATCTCCAGCTTCTTCTTGGTCTTCGTGCCGCGCTGCTCGGCATCAACCACGCGATAGCCGATCGGCGGACGCGCGCCGTTCCAGAAACCCTGGCGGGCATTCTCGTTCATCGCCCGCAGCGTATGCTTGGCGGTCTCCTTCGACTGATATTCGTCGAACAGCGTCATGATCCTGCGCATCATCTCGCTTGCCGGATCATCGCCGAGCACCTGCGTGATCGAGACAACCCTGACACCATTCTTGGCCAGCTTGCGCAGGTAGAATTCGAACTGGAACTGGTCGCGGAAGAAGCGCGAGAAGCTGTGAACAACGACCGTGTCGAACACCGGAGGCTTTTCCAGCGCCGCATCGATCATTTCCTGAAAGGCGGGCCGGCGATCGTCGGTGCCGGAGACGCCGGGCTCTACGAACTCGGCGGCGACCTCCCAGCCTTGTGAGAGGCAATAGCTTTCAAGCTGCCGGCGCTGGTCAGGGATCGAAAGGTCATGGTCCGCCTGACGGGGAGTCGAAACACGAAGGTAGAGTGCGGCGCGGGCCATCGCCACGACAGGCGCGCCCTCTTGCTCAAGCGCAGTGACTGTCATGACGCGATACTCCTCGGTTCACGGCAGCGGACCGAACAGCGCATCCAATTCCTCGCGGAGATGACCTTCGATGACCCGCAGTTCGGCGTCGCCAATAGGGACTTGCTCGGGCCAATCATCGGTGACGACGATCTCATCGCCTTTGGCTGCCCCCAAACTCTTGGACACGCGCCGCTTCGCTTGCGGCTGCAAATAGTCGTGGAGGTCATCGAGACCTTCCGACCATCCGCGTGGCGCGCGGAACCGGCGTTTGCGAGAAAGTACCATCCGCGAAAGCTGCCAATCAACAGCCGCTCTCGCAAACAACGTATCCAAGCGAAGCGCAGATAGGGGCGAAGGGCGGCGCACGGCATCATCGCGTTCCGTGCGGCCAAGCTCATCAATCGTCCGACTCGAAACTGCGCTCCTCGCGACAATGCCAGAGGCGCAGGATGAAAATCGTCGCGTCCGCGATCTCGTAGCGCAGCTCGTAATTGCCGACGATGATGCGCCTGACCTCGCGCGGCGAATAGGCGTCCAGCTTCTCGCCAATCCGGGGATATTCGAGCAACCGATCCGGCGCGCGCGCGAGCTGCTGTACGACCCGCGCCGCTGCCTCGGGGGCGACAGGTCGCAGATGCTCGTGCAGCCGCACGAGATCTAACGATGCCTTGCCGGTCCACTTGATTCTCATGCCGAGGGCGGCGGAAGCGGGGTGTCCGTTCCGAGGCTGTCAGCCCACGCCTGAATCGCCTGATGGTCGATCACCCGTCCGGCATCGACGTCATCAAGGGCTTCGAGCGTCATCCGGTGACGTTCCTCTTCCTGATCGACCCACGCCGCCAGTGCCTGCTTCATCACCCAGCCGCGCGAGCGTTCCAGTCGCGAGGCCATCGCTTCAACCTTTTCCGCGAGCCCCAAGGGGACGTGAGCGGTCAATACCTTCGTCTCGATCGCCATGTTTATCACCTGCTATCAGTCCGATTAAAATATAATCGAAATCGGGTGAAAAGGCAAATTGAGCAAGAGGATTTGGCGCCTCCCTGCGGGACCGCCGCTCTATCTCCGCTGCGCTCCGACCGAGCCGCTGACGGGTCTCGTCCGTGCCGGTGACGATCAGCATGGCGGGTTGGCGCTGACGCGCCGGGCGGAACGCGGATTCAATTGAGCGCACTCTGCGGCGTCTATCGAAACCGACAGGGTTCGCGCGTTGCTTTGGCCGCGTTGCACTCTTGCTCTGGCCGGAGGGCACGGCGACGGCTGGCCCCCAGGTCCGCGCGCACGCCGCCGCGCCGGCCGGTCGCCGCAAGGGTGCGGCATTGATGGCGCCGCTGAGCGGCGCGGTCGCTGGGGCTCCGCCCTCATCGGCGGACCCGCTGGCGGGTCCGGCTTCCTTCCTGTTGCGGAGATCGGACCAGGGCTGCGCCGGTCCGATCGCGTTGCTGTGTCGTTGCACTCCCGCGATGGGGTGGGCGTCGCTTCCCTTTAGGCCCGCCGCGCCGGGCCGCAACGCGCGCGGGGCGCGCTTACCTCCTCTGCGTTCCGGTCCTCACGGATGCTGCCCGGCTCCGCCGGCAGGCCTGCCGGTCGCTTCTTCGCCGCCCACCCCATTCCGGGGTGAATGTGGTTTTTAGGAGAAGTGTGATGAACGCTGTTACCGAAACCGTAGTCGCCGAGCCTGTGTCGGGCGTCGAAATCTTCGTGCCGCTCGCCAAGCTCAAGAAGTCCCCGCGCAATGCCCGCAAGGTGCCGCATGGGGAGGCCGCTATCGAGGCGCTGGCCGCTTCGATCCAGCACAAGGGGCTGATCCAGAACCTTGTCGTGGAGCCGGAGGTCAAGGAGGACGGGACGCCGACCGGCAATTATCTCGTTACCGCTGGCGAGGGCCGGAGGCTGGCGATGCTGCTGCGCGCCAAGCGCAAGCAGATCAAGAAATCCGAGCCGGTGCGCTGCTGGCTGGATACGCAGAACGACCCGTCCGAGATCAGTCTGGACGAGAACGTGACCCGGACCCCGATGCACCCTGCCGACCAGTTCGAGCGCTTTCAGGAACTTTCGGAGAACAAGGGCTGGGGCGCGGAGGAAATCGGCGCGCGGTTCGGCGTGTCGGCTGGCGTGGTGAAACAGCGGCTTCGCCTTGGCGCTGTCAGCCCCAAGCTGTTGCAGGTCTATCGGGAGGACGGGCTGACCTTGGATCAGCTTATGGCCTTCGCGATCACCGAGGACCATGCCCGGCAGGAGCAGGTTTTCGAGGGGCTACATCACAACCGCGAACCGTGGATCATCCGCCGCGACATGACCGCCGCCAACGTGCCCGCCGATGATCGCCGTGCGGTGTTCGTCGGGGCCGACGCCTATGTCGAGGCGGGCGGCAATATCATCCGCGACCTGTTCAGCGAGGATCGGGGCGGGTTTTTCGAGGATGCGGGCTTGCTCGACATGCTCGCCGCCGAGAAACTGCGCGACATTGCGGGTGAGGTTCAGGCCGAGGGCTGGAAATGGGCCGAGGCGCATATCGATTATCCCCATGCCCATGGAATGCGGCGTTTCTATCCGCAGTCGGTTCCCCTGTCCGACGAGGACGAGGCGCGGCTGGAGGTGCTGTCCGCCGAGTATGACGAGCTTGCCGAAGGCTATTCGTCCTATGACGAAATGCCCGAGGACGTGGCGGCGAAGCTGGAGGCGGTGTCCGACGAAATCGACACGCTTTCGGCCAAGCGTTCGGCTTACGATGCCAATGTAATCGCACATGGCGGGGCGTTCGTCGTGTTGCACCATGACGGCAGCGTTCGGGTCGAGCGCGGTTTCGTGCGGGCAGAGGATGAGGCGCTGGCCGATCCGCAGCCGGAGCCGGAAGAAGGCGATGCGACCGAGCCGCAGACCGGCGAGAGCGAGCAGCCGGAGGACGGCGATGAGAGCGTGCAGGATGCCGACGAGGACGAGGAACCGGGCAAACCGATTTCCGACAGCCTCACCCGCGACCTGTCCGCGCATCGGACGCTTGCCTTGCGGGTGGCGCTGGCCGAGCAACCCGATACGGCGTTGATCGCGCTGACCCACACGCTGACCGCGCAACTGTTCTACAGCTATGCGGAGGCCGGTTGCCTTGAGGTTCGTCCGACCGTCACCCCCTTGGGGAGCCATGCGGACGGGATCGAGGATACGCCCTTGGCGGCGCGGGCGAGCGAGCAGCACGAAGCATGGGCCGAGCGGATGCCGCGCGACGTGGCGGACCTGTGGGCCTTCATCGTCGGGCTGACGGACGAGAAGCGGATAGCGCTGCTGGCGCATTGCGCGGCCCGCACCGTCAACGCGCTGCGTCTGCCGTGGGATCGCAAGCCCCGCTCGCTGCAAACCGCCGACAGGCTGGCGACCGCGCTGGCGCTGGACGTGGCGAAGGACTGGACGCCGACCGTGGACAGCTATCTTGGCCGTGTCACCAAAGCGCATATCGTCGAGGCCGTGACCGAAGGCGTGTCGGAAGATGCCGCCCGCCGCATCGCCGACATGAAGAAGGTAGATATGGCCGAGGTCGCCGAGCAGCTTCTGGCCGGGGCCGGCTGGCTTCCCGCGACCCTGCGGACTCCCGAACCGGAGGCGGAGCAATCCGCACCCGTCGAGGCCGAGGATGCCGGGATCGTGGACCAGCCGTCCGAAGCGGAGGATATCGACACCGAAACGGAGGACGGTGAAGCATCTTACGCGGTTGCTGCCGAGTAGCGCCATTGGACCGGGGTCGCATATGCGGCCCCGGTTCTTCCTTGTATTGCGCCAAAATCGCGGCCACGCTCCTACCGGGCGGCCGCTTCTGCTAGGCATAGCTCAATCGCCGCTCGCCGGGCATGGCCCGGCTCGCGGGTCAACGCTTGAAGTTTTATGCGTTTTGGAGAACAACCGCCGCAGGCTTACAGGCAGAGTTGTTATCGAGAATCGCGATATAAGACACCGATGTTGGGCAGTGATGCTCTCCATCTACCCCTAATGCAGCTTTACCGCTGAGCGGACGATCTGATCGAACGCATAGGAGTGCCTGTAAGCCACCTATAGGGGGGTGGGGTGTCTAGTCTGGCGAAACTACAAGCGGCGACGTCGCTCGATGATCTGGCTGCAATCCTGGGATACAAGCCCGCCGCGCTTGCCTACCTAGGCCGTGAACCCATAAAAGTGTTCAGCGGACGGTTTTCGGCCCATCCGGCAACGATATGAGATAGTCGGCTATAGCTTGGGCCGTCGCCGCTGCGGCGTCGGCGTCCACAACAGACATCCCCATGTGCTCGGAGGCTATGCCGGTGAGGTAGGCGGTAGCCTCACCCTTTGAGCCGCCGCGAGAGATCGTGCTGACGACGTGAAGCAGGTAACGATCGTATTCGTCCGCGCACCCCTCATCGGGAGAACTCCCGTTATGCGCCAGTCCGATAGGATCCCAGAACTTCCACCCGATTTCACGTAGGCGGGAGAGCTGTATCTTTGGGTAAAGGGTCATGTTCCAAGCATAGCCGAAAAATGCAGTTCTCAGCCATCTGCACTTTCCATTTTGGCTGTTTGCTGATTCAGACTTTGCATGAGCCGATACGACCTGACCGACTTCGAGTGGCGCGTGATCGAGCCGCTCCTACCCAACAAGCCGCGAGGCGTTCCGCGCGTCGATGATCGGCGCGTGCTCAATGGTATCTTCTGGGTGCTGCGTTCTGGTGCGCCGTGGCGCGATCTGCCCGAACGCTACGGCCCGCGCACTACCTGCTACAACCGCTTCGTCCGATGGCGGAAGGCCGGTGTTTGGGATCGGATGATGGATGCTATTACCGCCGCACATGATGGCGACATCCAGATGATCGACAGCACCTCCGTTCGCGCTCACCAACAGGCCGCGACGGCAAAAAGGGGGATCGAGATCATTGTCTCGGTCGCTCCCGAGGCGGCCTCACCACCAAAATCCACGCGGTCGTCGATGCGCAAGGACTCCCGATCCGGCTCGGCCTGACAGCAGGACAGGCGCACGACGGGCAGGTCGCGGGCACGCTGCTCAACCATCTTGGTCCGCACACAATCGTGCTCGCCGACAAGGCCTACGACGCTGACCGCATCCGTGAGCTAATCGAAGAGCAAGGCGCCACGCCGAACATCCCGGCCAAATCCAATCGGAAGTGGAAACCCTGCTTCAGCAAACGGCTCTACCGCGAACGTAATTTGATCGAGCGCTTCTTCTCCAAATTGAAGCACTTCCGCCGCGTCGCCACGCGATACGACAAGCTCGCCGAAAACTTCCTCGCCATGGTCCAGCTCGCATCAATGCGGCTATGGCTGCGTGCTTATGAGTCTACGGCCTAGTCTATCATCTCCCTGACGCGCAGAAATATACCGCGTTCACCATTCCAAAGCGGGATGGAACGCAGCGGCAGATTCTCGCCCCGACGCCCAAGCTGAAACTTCTGCAACGACGTCTCGCCAACGTCCTCTACCTGGCGCTGGCCGACATCGACAAGGCTGGCACACCCAGGCGCCAGCTCTCTCATGGCTTCGCCAAGCATCTGTCCATCGTGACCAACGCGGCCGTCCACAAGCGGCGGCGTTATGTGCTGAACCTAGATCTCAAGGACTTCTTCCCCTCGATCAATTTCGGCCGCGTGCGCGGCATCTTTATAAAGGACAAGCGCTTCGCCCTCGACCCCAAGGTGGCGACGCTTATCGCGCAGATTGCCTGCCACGACCATGTTCTTCCGCAGGGAAGTCCATGCTCGCCGGTCATTTCCAATATCGTCGGACACTTGCTCGACATTCGGCTGGTTCGTTTCGCCAAAGCGCAGAAATGCACCTATTCGCGCTATGCCGATGACATCACCTTTTCCACGAACGCCAAGGCATTTCCGGCCGACGTTGCCGCTCCGGTATCTGGATCGGAGCACGACTGGGCGCTGGGCGCAGCGCTGCTCAAGGAACTCAAAAAGGCGGATTTCGAGGTCAATCCGGCCAAGACTCGGATGCAATATCGCGGGTCACGACAGGTCGCGACCGGCCTGCTCGTCAACGAGAAGCCGAACGTCCGGCCTGAATACTATCGCACCGTGCGCGCGATGTGCTGGTCGCTGTTCAACAGTGGAACCTATTATCGTATGGTTCCTGCCGCGCTAGCGGGCGGGAAACCCGGCGATCCCGACGTGCAGGAACCGGCCTCCTCGCTGGCCCCGCTGCAAGGCATGCTCGGCTACATCTACCATGTGCGCAATCAGGTCGACACGCGACCTGCTGCCGAGAAGAAGAAAGAGGAGACATCGACGGCGACGCGCAAGCTCTATGTCCGCTTCCTCTTCTACCGCAACTTCGTTGTGGCTCCGAAGCCGCTCATCATTCCCGAAGGCAAGACTGATTCCATCTATCTGCGCGCGGCGATAGAGAAGCTCACCGCCTACCAACCCCGGCTCGGCGAAATGGACAAAGGTAAGTTCAAGCCCGCGCTCAAGTTCATGAATTTCTCCGCCGCAATCCATGACGTGCTTCAGATCGGCAACGGTGCGGGGGATCTGAAGCACTTCATTCGGAAATACCCCGATGCCCTCAAGCACTATCGGCACCGACCTTTGCCGAACCCGGTTATCGTCCTGATCGACAATGACGATGGCGCAAATGATATTTTCAGCGTCGCCAAAAATCTCGGCGCCCCCCACATTTCGCGGACCTCCACCGATCCATTCTATCGGCTTGCCCCCAACCTCTATCTCATCAAGACGCCGGAGATGGGTTCCAAGGGGACGAGTTGCATCGAGGATCTGTTCGAACCCGCCCTTCGAAAAACCGTCATTGACGGGAAGGTGTTTGACCCGAACAAAAAGCACGGCGAAGCCGGGAAATACGGCAAGGCCAGGTTTGCCGAGAAAGTTGTCCAGCCGCAGAAGGACAAGATCGACTTTTCCAAATTCGCGGACCTCCTAGACCGTATTGTTGCGGTCCTCGACGACTACGCCGCAAACCCGCCACCGCCCTGACATGCACGAGTACGGATTTTCTTGGATGGTCGGGAAGCTTCATCATCGCCAGCAGGCAACCATTACCGCGCGGCGTAGATGGACAGTCATCCATATTTTCGGTTCAATTCGTCGGCTCGCGCGATAGGAGGATTTCGTCAGAGGTCCGGCTAGCCTTCACCCTCGATGAGAGGGCCGATGATCCGTCTATGCATCGCGTTTCTTCATCGGCACGACCACGCGGCCTCTCGATTAGCTTGATCTAACCGGGGCCGGCTTCGCCTTGCTCGGCCTGGCGCAACGCCGCCGCGCGACTTTTTTCCGCCGCCTTCGGCTTTGCATCGCGAAACATATGTGGACGCCCCTATCGGGAGAAGATGCAGTTTTCGAGCAGGAGCAAGAAACGGTCGGGTGCTTCCATATGTCCGGCCTCTGCGAGGCGGCGCATCTGGCCGCGGGCCCTGATGAAGTCCGCGGATCCTGGTCCCTATCAAAAAAACGCGCTCGGATGGCGCAGCTTCGCGAACGGGTTGTCCTGATCCAGCGGATTGACCGACTTGCATCATACTCTCTGGTGCCCCCTCCCGAACTGTTGTGAGGCTCAGCCTCGAAAGGCGATCAGATCGCGGCCGGCGCCGGCGTCACGATGCTGTTGCTGAAGGCGCGCTTGCGCATGAGCACCGCCCACGCGATGCGCGCCAGCTTGTTGGCCAGCGCTACGGTGACGAGCCTCGCCGGCTTCTTCTCCAGCAGCCCGCGCACCCAGTCGAGGAGCGGTCCCGGGCAGTTAATCCGTGCCGATCGAATGATCGCGGTCGAACCGACCACCAGCAGGGTGCGCAGATATTTGTTGCCGGCCTTGGTGATCCTGCCGAGCCGCTCCTTGTTGCCGGACGAGCTCTGTCGTGGCGTCAGCCCGAGCCATGCCGCCATGCCGCGACCGGAGTCGAACTGCGCGGCATCGTTGATTGTGGCGGCCAGCGCCGTCGCCGTCACCAAGCCGATACCGGGGATCGTGGCGAGCCGGCGGCTGTCCTCGTTGGCGCGATGCCAGGCGAGCATCTCGGCATCGAGCGTCGCGATCTGCTCTTCAAGCGCTTCGAGCTGGCCGATGTGCACCGCGACCACCGCACGGGCATAGGCCGGGATCGTCTCGGCCGACCGTGAACCATGAACACGCTCGATCAGCTCGGGCAGCCGCTTGATCCCCTTGGGTACGATGATGCCCAGCTCGGCCATGTGCGCCCTCAGCGCGTTGACGATCATCGTCCGGTGCTTGACCAGCATCATCCGCGTCTTGTGCAGCATGAGGGCCTCCTGCTGCTCGACCGTCTTGACCGGAACGAAGCGCATCGTCGGCCGCGTGACGGCTTCGCAGATCGCCTCGGCATCGAGCGCGTCGTTCTTCCCGCGCTTCAGATACGGCTTCACATAGACCGGCGGCATCAACTTCACCTCATGCCCAAGCTCTTCGAGCTGGCGCGCCCAATGATGCGCGGTGGAGCACGCCTCGATGCCGACGAGGCAAGGCGGAAGGCCTGCAAAGAACGGCACCACCTCATCCCGGCGTATCTTCTTGCGATTTACTACCTTGCCCTCCGAGTCGACCACGTGGGCCTGAAAGACGTTCTTTGCGATATCGAATCCGACCGTAAGAAATGTAGACATACAAAGCTCCTGCTCGAAAAGAGGCTTTGCCCAACCTGCCATAAATGTCCGGCTGGGTGGGGCGTCCACATCATCAAAAAAAGCCGCGCGTCGCCATCCTCCGCTGCGCTCCGGCCGCAAGCGGTGCGCGTCCGATCATCCCCGCTTCACCGATCGCCATCGAGGCCGCGGCGGTCGTGGCCCGAGCGAGAGAAAGGAACTTCGACATGGCGACCATCGGCACCTTCACCCAAGCGGCCAACGGTTCTTTCGCCGGAACCATCAAGACCCTCACCCTCAACGCCAAGGCGACCCTTCGCCCGGTCGAAAAAGAAGGCGACAAGTCTCCCGACTTCCGCCTCGCGGTCGGCTCGATCGACTGCGGCGCGGGATGGCAGAAGACCAGCCGCGAAAAGCGCGACTACATCTCGGTCAAGCTGGACGATCCGAGCTTCCCGGCACCGATCTACGCCACCCTGAGCGAGACCGACACCGCCGGCGAATATGCGATGATCTGGTCCCGCTGACCCGAGACGGCGCCCCGCTCCCATCGGAGCGGGGCGCCTTCGTGTGTTTGTCTCCCCCCTGACAATGCGGACGGGCCATGAGGCCCGGCGTTGTGGTGAGGTGCTTGGGGCGCTGCCCCTGGCGCCCTTCGGATCGGCTTCCGCCCAGCTTCCTCCACGCGGCGAACCGCGTTCCGTGCAGCCGGTTCCCCGCGAAGCCGCCCGCTCCGGTTGCACCCCCGGTCTCGCCGACGGGCAGGGTTTCAGCGCGGCGCTCCGCTGCGCGGAAACCCAAGCCCAAGGAGTTCAGCCATGTATCATCAGCTTGCCACCCGGTTCGGCCGCAACGCCCACCAGATCAGCGGCAGGGAGCCGCTCGACAACGAGGCGCTCTATCGCCACGTCCCGTCCATCTTTGCCCGCGAGGCGCACGACAGCCGGTCGGAGCGCTACGTCTATGTCCCGACCATCGACATCGTGGAGGGATTGCGCCGGGAAGGATGGTTTCCGTTCTTCGCCGTGCAGTCCGTGCCGCGCGACGGCAGCCGCCACGGCCACGCCAAGCACATGCTGCGCCTGCGCCGTGACGACGGTATCGGCAAGCCGGAGGCTGCCGAAGTCATCATCGTCAACAGCCATGACGGGACCAGCGCCTATCAGATGTTCGCCGGAATGCTGCGCTTCGTCTGCACCAACAGCATGATCGCGGGCGAGCGGTTCGAGGAAGTCCGCGTGCCGCACAAGGGCAATATCGAGCACGACATTATCGAGGGCGTTTACACCGTTGCCGAGGACTTCCCCCGGCTGATCAACGCCAGCGAGTCGATGAAGGCGATCCGGCTGTCCGAGGACGAGCGACGCTTGCTCGGTGAGGTCAGCCTTGTCGCTCGCTATGGCGAGGACGAAAGCCCGCTGCGTCCCGAACAGATCATCGAGCCCCGCCGCCGCGAGGATGTGAGCGACAGTCTGTGGGCCACGTTCAATGTGATACAGGAGAATGTCATTCGGGGTGGGTTGCAGGGCCGCAAGCGCAATGCCGAGGGCCGCATCCGCCGCGCGCAGACCCGCGCGATCAACGGCATCGATCAGAATGTGACGCTCAATCGCGCCCTCTGGACCTTGGCCGAGGGAATGCAGCGCCTCAAGGCGGCTTGACCGCTCGCCGCCGCAGGGCCGGAACACCGGTCCTGCGGTTCCACCATTTCGCGCCGATCCGCCACGGCGGATCGGTGGCGACCGCGCGTCCCAAGATCCGCGCGGTCGCAATCGCGCTCGCCGGGCTGACGCCCGGCTCGCAATGCAGATGAAGGTTAGTCGGTCTCGGAGATGTCGGTCTCGGCGACCAGTTCGGCCGGCGTTGCGCCAAGTGCCGAGGCCAGGTGAAACAAGGTGACGACGGTCGGATTGCGTCGGCCGCGTTCCAGATCGCTGACATATTGTTGAGTAAAGCCGGATGTTTCGGCAAAGCGCTCCTGGGTAAAGCCCTTCTCCTTTCTCAGCCTGGCAAAGTTCAATCCCACGAGGCGCCGCATGTCCATGCGCGGCAAACTGGACGATACACCTTATTCGGTTTATCCCATATAAGGTGTATCCGTTGATCGGCGCGTGTCATCGCTGCGATCGGTGCATTCAACGATGCAGGACTTGCGCGTAGCCCAGCGATGTATTTCGACTAGATTGGCAAATGGGGACGGGCGCCATGAGCACATGCCGATTCAAAGATCGCGTGCCGGATTCGGCGAAGGTCACGGCCTATGACGAGAGTCATGCGCGGGACTATCTGCGCCTGCTCGATGCCGATGCCGAAGGCGCCAACTGGCGCGACGTTGCCGCGACGATCTTCGGCATCGATGCCGCGATCGAGCCCGAACGGGCGAAGGTCATGCACGCCAGCCACCTCGCGCGCGCAAGGTGGATGACCGAGGTCGGATATGCGCATCTGCTTGGTGCGGAGCCGCCGTTAAATCGTTAATATTTCGTCCGATTTGGTGACGATTAAGCCGCCGATCCCGCCGCGCGACAGGCATGGTTGTGCGCAACCTTTGCGCTATCTGGGGGCGATTGCGACGTCATCATGACATCCTTGAAGTATGTGCGATACGCACATGGGAGGATGCCATGCCGACGCCCCCGAGGCGTCGCCAGCGGCGCGCCGACGGTCTATCCGGCGCGCTCGGGCGCGCTGATCTCGCTGCCGAATTCCTGCGAAGGAACCACACCTATCGCGCCGAACATGCGCAGATGCAGCACAGCATCGCCAGCGGCGCCGTCGCGAGGAACGCCGCCGAGGCGGCGTTCGCACGGCGCTGGGGGTTGTCCTTTCGCGACGGCGCCGGATGACCTGTCAGAGCCGGTCGCCTGGCGTCCGGAATTGACCGCCGTCACGGTCATTCTGGACGCAGCACCGGAGGAATTTGAGACCGCGGCCCCGGCCGATCCGCGCGCGCTCGGCGCGCTGCTTGCCGACCATGCCGGGATCGACGGACGCCATGTCATCGTGGCCGACGCAGCGGGCGAGCATCGGCTTTGGCTCCGCGCGGTGACGCCCGGCCAGCCGCTGGCCGCCGTCATCCCGCTCGACAAGGATTTCATCACGCGCATCGCGAGCCTGCTGCGTTTCCACCGCCGTCTGCTCGGGCGCGCGCCGGGGCCATTGCCGCGCGGCTGGCCGCTCACCGCCTACCGGCTTATGCGGCTCGACCTGATGCTTCGTGCGTTCGACCTGCGAAGCGCCGGCGCGACTTACCGCGAGATCGCAGCCGAGCTGGGGCGCGACGATGCGACCCGATTATCGGCGAGCGACTGGAAGATGTCGGCTTCACGTTCGTTCGTCGTGCGCCTGGTCCGCGACGCGACCGCCTTCGTCAATGGCGATTACCGCAAGCTCTTACGCATCCGCTGATTCCTGATCCTCTGTAGCCTTTGCGAGGGGTGGTCGCATCCGCGCAGCCGCACATCTTCATACCCCACCCGTTCGCTTCCAGCCTGTCATTTACGCCTCCTGCCGCCACCGCCCGCAGGAGCCATCACTTGTCCGATACGCCCACCAACCTGCCGCCCCGCTTCCTGCGCACACCGGAAGCCGCGCGCTTTCTCGGCCTCTCCGGCCGGACCCTTGAGAAGCACCGCTATTTCGGCACCGGCCCCGCCTACCGCCGGATCGGCGGTCGCGTCGTCTATTCGGTCGATGACCTGCGGGCCTGGGCCGACATCGGCACCAAGCATTCGACCTCCGATCCGGGCCAGGACGACCTCATGCCGCGCGCGGACTCGGCCATCGCCCGGAGTCGGCGATGAGCGTCCCTCCGTCACCCATGCGTCACCGCGTGCCGTCCGATGACGGCATGACTCGTGTTGAACTGACCTGGATCGAGAAGCGGATCGAGCACTGGATCAGGTTCGGCCGCGTCGCCGTGGACGAGATCGTCGATCGCCGCCGCCGCATCGTCCGCTTCCGGCCCGGCGCGATCTTCGCGTTCGTCCGCTGGGCGGCGAACGACTACGGCACGGTTATCTCGCGCATCGACATCCTGCGCGCGGTCGGCGCGGACGAGCCGTTCACGACGTTGCCGTTCGTGCGGCCCGGCGGCGACATCCTGCTCAAGATCGAGGGCTGGCCCAAAGTGAGTCAGGTTCTCGCAGCGATCGACGCGACTGAAGCGGCCGGCGTCGATCCCTGCGACGCCGCGCCCGACCATTGGCGGCACGTCCACAACCGCATCGCCGCCGGACAAGCCCCGCGCTCCTACACGCTGGAGCGTCATCGCGCCTGGCTCAAGCGCCGGGAGATCGAGGGATGACGCGCCGCTTCTATCTCCGCGCGACAGCCTCCGTCGCCTCAGCGTTCGTCCTATCGTTCGCTGCCATCGCGCTCACCGATCCGCTTCCGCGCGTCATCTGGAACGCCAGTGCGAGCGCGCCCCTCGGCCTTTACCGCATACGGCCCGACAGCGATCCGCCCGTTGGCCCGCTTGTCGCCGTCGCGCCGCCCGAGCGGCTCGGCCGCTGGATGGCAGAGCGCGGCTATCTCGGCCGCGACGTGCCGCTGTTAAAGCATGTCGCGGCCAAGGCGGGACAGCGCGTTTGCCGGGTCGGCGCGACGATCAGCGTGGATGGGCGGGCGGTTGCCGTCGCCCTGATCCGTGACCGGATCGGCCGTCCGCTGCCCGCGTGGCAAGGTTGCCGCATGCTCGCCGCCGGTGAGCTGCTGCTGCTCAATCCCGATCATCCCGACAGCCTGGACGGGCGCTATTTCGGGCCGCTGCCGGCCTCGACCGTGCTCGGCCGCGCGATCCCGATCCTCACCCGAGACACCCCCGGAGCGCCGCTGACCTGGCGTGCCGCCCGGCCCTGACCCGCATCCAACCCGCCAAACGAAAGGACATTCCCATGCAGATCGGCAGCTTTTTCCGCACCGCCAACGGCTATGAAGGCATCATCGAGACAGCGACGCTCGACATCCGCATCTCAATCGTTCCCGCCGACCCGACCGACGCCGAAAAGGCGCCGGACTGGCGCGTCCACCGCGGCGATAGCGAAGGCCCGGAGATCGGCGCGGGCTGGAACGAGACCGGCGAACGCGCCGGAGATTACGTCTCGCTGCGCATCGACGACCCCGCGTTCGCGCAGCCGATCCGCGCCGCGCTGTTCCAGAACACGGGCGACAAATCGGTCTGGTCGCTGCGCTGGAACCGCCAGCCAAAGTCGCGCGAGCAGGACTGAGCCGGTGCGATCCCTGTTCATCCCTTTGTTCGCGGGAAAGCCGTCTCATCCCTTCGTCCCGCTCGGCCCAAGGCCGGCCAGCGCGCGCAGCGGAGGTCAAGGGCGGCCAAAGGCCGGCGCTTGGCGCGAACCCTTTACCGCAGAGAGCACGCTGGCAGGCTGGCGGCGAAGCGGAGTCGGATCGGTCATATTGATTGCCGCCGTCCTGCTGTCCGGTGGCGCTGCACCGGGAACGGCCTGGGCGCAAGAAGCGCCCGTTGCCGCCCCGGCCGCAGCACATCCCTATGCCGGTCATGTCGCCGACGCCGCGCGGCGGTTCGGGATTCCCGAGGCGTGGATATGGGCGGTCATGCGCGTCGAAAGCCGGGGCAATTCGCGCGCCGTCTCGCGGGCTGGCGCGATGGGACTGATGCAGATCATGCCCGCGACTTGGGGCACGATGCGCGCCCGTTACGGTCTCGGTCCCGATCCGTTCGACGTGCGCGACAACATCATGGCGGGCGCGGCCTATCTGCGCGAGATGCACGACCGCTACGGCAACGCGAGCGCGATGCTGGCGGCCTATAATGCGGGACCGGGGCGCTACGACGACTATTTGTCGCGCGGCCGTCCGCTGCCCGCCGAGACGGTCGGCTACCTCGCCCAGTTCACGGCCGTAGTCGGCGCGCCGGGAGCGGTCGAAACAGCGGTGAGTGCGCCGCCGGACCGCTTCGCGTGGCGTCGTGCGGCGCTATTCGTCCGCATCACAGGCAGCGGGTCCGCGCCGTCTGCCGCGCAATCGGACGACACGTCCGATGCGCCAGGATCAGTCGCGGCACGCCCTACCGAAGCGCAAGGAAGTGCTGTTCCTTCGTCGCCGGAAACGCAGGCGGACACGCTGTTCGTCCCCCGCGCCCGCGCGGGCCGACCGCAATGATTTCCCCTCGGTTCAGATGGTCCACCGGATTCAGGGAAGCGATCGGGAGGGCAGGAAACAGGGGGGAGGTGCGAGGGCAAGATACAAGCCGCACCCCGTTTCGCCGAAATGCCGAGGCTTTTCCGTGGCTTCACATGGGGGCGTCGGTCGGCGCGCGTGCCGCGCGGAAGGGAAAAGCCAGTCAAATCAACGCCTCCAATGGCACCATCGGCCATTTTCGGCGGAAAACGGCCCGGCCATGAGCGAGGATCGCGAGTTCCGCGTCCGGCCCGGCAAGGCCAAGCGCAGCTCGGCGGGAAGCCGTAACGCGCGGGGCCTGGTCGCCGAGGTGCTGCGCGTCGCCGCGATGAGCGGCGGGGGCCAGCGTGGCGGCTGGGGCGGATCGCGTCGGCGCGGCCAATCGAGCTTCGGCAAGGGCCGCACAGCTTTCGCACGCAGTCGCCTGTTCGGCTCGGGCCGGCGCGTGCTGGTGAAGGCGCTCCCCGTCCGTCATCGCATCAGCGGCCGGCGCATGGCGCCGTTGTCTGCGCACATCGCTTATCTGAAGCGCGAAGGCGTGACCCGCGACGGCTCGCCGACACGCATGTTCGACGCCGAGTCCGATCGCGCCGACGATCGCGGGTTCGCCGAACGCTGCAAGGACGACCGGCATCATTTCCGCATCATCGTTTCGCCCGAGGACGCCGCCGACCTCACCGATCTTCGCGAATACACCCGCGATCTCGTGCGCCAGATGGAGGCGGACCTGGGGACGCGGCTCGATTGGATCGCGGTCGATCACTGGAACACTGACAATCCGCACGTCCATCTGCTCGTGCGCGGCGTCACCGACCAGGGCGCGGATCTCGTCATGGCGCGCGACTATATCAGCCACGGTCTGCGTTCTCGCGCCGAGGAACTGGCCTTCGCCGAGCTGGGGCCGAAGCCCGAGCATGAAATCAGCCGGGCGCTCGACCGCGAGGTGACGGCCGAGCGTTGGACCCGGCTCGACACCGAGATTGGCCGCGCGGCCGACGAGCTGGGCGTGATCGACCTGCGCCCCGAACGGCCCGGCCTGAACGATCCGCAGCTCCGCCGCTTGATGGTCGGACGGTTGCAGCATCTGGAGACGATGGGCCTCGCCGCCGAGGGAGAGCCAGGCCAATGGGCGGTGGCCGAAGGCGCGCAATCCAGGCTGCGCGAGCTCGCCGCGCGCGGTGACATCATCCGCACGATCGGCCAGGCCCTCAAGGATCAGGGACAGGATCGACCGCTCGACAGCTATGCCGTCGTGAGCGGCGCACCTGAGAAGCCGATCGCCGGCCGGTTGATCGACAAGGGATTGCACGATGAACTTACCGGCGCGGCCTATGCCGTGATCGACGGCACGGACGGCCGCACCCACCATGTCCGGCTACCGGGGATCGAGGCGCTGGAACAAAGCCCGGCGCTCGGCGGGATCGTCGAGTTGCGCGCGATCGGCAAGGCGGGCGAGGCCAAGCCGACCCTGATCCTCGCCACGCGGTCGGACCTGGACCTATCCGCGCAGGTGAAGGCCCCCGGCGCGACCTGGCTCGATCATCGGCTGATCGAGCGCGGCGCCGGCGTTGGAGACGCCGGGTTCGGCGCCGAGGTGCGCCGGGCGATGAATGCCCGAACCGATCATCTCGTCCGCGAGGGGCTGGCGCGCCGCTATGGCGAACGCACCGTGTTCGAGCGCGGGCTGATCGACACGCTGCGCCGCCGCGAGCTGGATGCGGTCGGGGCGAAGATCGCCGGAGAAACCGGCCTGGCTTACCGGCCCACGCAGGCCGGCGAGAAGGTTGCGGGCGTCGTCCGCCAGCGCCTTGCCCTCGCGTCGGGTCGCTTCGCCATGATCGACAACGGATTGGGCTTCCGCCTCGTGCCTTGGGCCAGCGCCCTCGAACAGCAACTCGGCCGTCAGGTGTCCGGCATCGTCCGCGACGGCGGCGGGCTCGACCTGATGGTGGGCCGCAAGCGCGGCCTCGGCATCTGAACAAGGAGACATTCCATGCCTGCTACCAAAATCCTGTGGGGCCAGATCATCGCGGTGTTCTTTATCGTGCTGACCGCGATCTGGAGCGCGACGCAATGGACGGCAACGGCGTTGGCGTATCAGCCCGAGCTTGGTGAACCCTGGTTCGTGGCGCTCGGCTGGCCCGTCTATCCGCCATACGCCTTTTTCTGGTGGTGGTTTAGTTTCGACGCCTATGCGCCCGACATCTTCCAGACCGGCGCGTTCATCGCCGCGTCGGGTGGGTTCGGGTCCATCGCTGTCGCCATCGCCATGTCGGTCTGGCGGGCGCGCGAGGCGAGGAACGCCGAGACCTATGGCTCGGCGCGCTGGGCGACCGAGGAGGAGGTGCGCGCGGCCGGACTGCTCGGCGGCGACGGCGTTGTGATTGGAAAGCTGGGCCGCGCCTATCTCCGCCACGACGGCCCCGAGCATGTGCTATGCTACGCCCCGACCCGAAGCGGCAAGGGCGTCGGCCTCGTGGTGCCCTCGCTTTTGACCTGGCCGGCGTCGGCGATCGTCCACGACATCAAGGGCGAGAACTGGACATTGACCGCCGGCTTTCGTGCGAAGCATGGCCGTATCCTGTTGTTCGACCCGACCAACGCCGCATCGGATGCCTATAATCCGCTGCTGGAAGTTCGCCGCGGTGAACGGGAAGTGCGCGACGTACAGAATGTCGCCGATGTGCTGGTCGATCCCGAAGGCAGTCTCGAGCGCCGCAATCACTGGGAGAAGACCTCGCATTCGTTGCTGGTCGGCGCGATCCTCCACGTCCTCTACGCCGAGCCGGACAAGACGCTGGCCGGCGTGGCCTCGTTTCTCTCCGATCCATCGCGCACAATCGAGCAGACGCTGGCGGCGATGATGGCGACGCCGCATCTGGGCGAAGCCGGGGTGCATCCGGTCGTCGCCAGCGCGGCGCGCGAACTGCTGAACAAATCCGACAACGAGCGATCGGGGGTACTCAGCACCGCCATGTCGTTCCTCGGGCTATATCGCGATCCCGTGGTCGCCCAGGTCACGCGCGCCTGCCACTGGCGCGTCATGGATCTGATCGCAGGCGAACAGCCGACGACGCTCTACTTCGTCATTCCCCCCAGCGACATCTCGCGGACCAAACCGCTGATCCGTCTGATGCTCAACCAGATCGGGCGACGGTTGACGGAGGAACTGCCGAGCGGCGCGAAGCGTCACCGCCTGCTCCTGATGCTCGACGAGTTCCCGGCGCTGGGGAGGCTCGATTTTTTCGAGAGCGCGCTGGCGTTCATGGCCGGCTATGGGCTGAAATCCTTCCTGATCGCGCAGTCGCTGAATCAGATTGAGAAAGCCTATGGGCAGGACAACGCGATCCTCGATAACTGCCACGTCCGGGTGAGCTTCGCGACGAACAACGAGCGGACGGGAGAGCGCGTGTCGAAGGCGCTCGGCACCAAGACCGAGATGCGGGCGATGAAGAACTATGCCGGGCACAGGCTTTCGCCCTGGCTCGGACATCTGATGGTGTCGCGCTCCGAAACCGCCCGTCAACTTTTGACTCAGGGCGAGGTCATGCAGCTCCCGCCCGATGAAGAAATCGTCATGGTGTCGGGCGTCCATCCGATCCGCGCGAAGAAGGCGGCCTATTACATCGATCCCCGGCTCGCCGAACGAATCTTGCCGCCGCCCGATCCGATCGCGTCGCAGCATCGGGAGGTCCGTCCCGATGACTGGACGGGGCGCACAGCCATCGTCGATCCCGCCGATGTGGCGCGGATTGTTCGCGCCCAGGAGGACGTCGCGAATGGCGGGCTGCGCCGCGAGCCCGAACTGCCCGAGCATGTCGCCATAGCGCCCGAGACGCCGCCGCCCGCGCAGGAGTTTTCGATCGTGGACGATGAGCCCGACGACGACGCGCGGCAGGCAGCCGTGCGACGCCGGATGCAAGGTATTGCGCGGCAGGCGTCGCTCGACCCCGGCGACGGTATCGAGCTGTAGGCTGCGATCATGCGCGTCCGACTCAATGTCTATTTCCCGCCCACGCTCGCCAAGCAGGTCGACGAGCTAGCGATCCGGCGACGTATCTCGCGATCGGCGATCGTCGAGGCGGCAGTGGCTTCCTATCTGTCGCCGGATGGCGCCGATCGCATGGAGGCGGCGTTCGCTCGCCGGCTCGACCGGCTGTCGCGCCAAGTGCAGCGGTTGGAGCGGAATACCGGCCTTTCGACCGAGGCGCTGGCGCTGTTCGTGCGGTTCTGGCTGTCCGTGACACCGCCGCTCCCCGACGAGGATCAGGCGGCCGCACAGGTGAAGGGCCGGAAGCGCTACGAAGGTTTCATCGAAACGCTCGGTCGGCGCTATGCCAGCGGCAAGAGCCTGCTCGACGAAATCGGACGGGATATTGCGCCTCAGGATGACAGCACGATGGACAGAACCAGCGATAGCACGCCGAGCGCAAGCGAGATTCCTCCGAGCCATGCCGATAGGCGATAGCCGGGGTCGATGTGCTTGAAAGGAATGACTGCCAATTCCCAAAACTTGGCCCGCCGGATCGTCAAATCCAGTTCCGGCTGTTCGTCCTCGGTGCGTCCCTGCAAATCGATCCAGCCAGCCCAATCCACGACAACTTTGTCGGCGGGCAGATTCACCGAATATCTGATGATCCGATAGATGCGGTGCTTTCCGGACGTGATAGCGACCCAATGGCCGTGCGTTGCTCTCCTGTCTGATTTCGAACTGAGATGACTGTGGCGGACCACGATCCAGCCCATCGCTAACTCGACCTTATCCGCAAATTTTGCGGGGGAGATTCTCCCAAACTGACCACTTGCGATTCGCATGAACTCTCCCTGATGATCAACAAGGCGAACTATACCTTCCTCGCCTTCTGCAAGTTTCTGCCGCCGCCTTTACTACGCCGCAACCTAACTGTTGCAGCGGCTGAATTTCTGGCTCTCTTGATGTGCTCCTGACGCCGGGCGGCGGTTCGCCCGGTCCATTGCAGGGGCCAAGTCTTGACCGTCCAGCCAACCCAATCCGAGGCGAGATCACGCGGCGCGCGGATGCTGCGCACGGCGCTTGGGAATTCGATCGCCGCGTGGTTGGACGACCCCGCCGTCATCGAAGTGATGCTGAACCCCGATGGCCGGCTCTGGCTCGATCGGCTCGGCGAAGGGGTCAGCGACACGGGTTTGTCGCTGGCGGCGGCGGACGGCGAGCGCATCGTTCGCCTGGTCGCGCACCACGTCGGCGTCGAGGTTCATGCCCGGTCTCCGCGCGTCTCGGCCGAGCTGCCCGAAGGCGGTGAGCGGTTCGAGGGGCTGCTGCCGCCCGTCGTCACCGCGCCGGCCTTCGCGATCCGCAAGCCCGCCGTCGCCGTCTTCACGCTCGATGATTATGCGGCGGCCGGGATCATGCGACCGGACGCGGCGATGGCGCTGCGTCAGGGTGTCGAAGCCCGCGCCAATATCCTCGTCGCGGGCGGGACCGGCAGTGGCAAGACCACGCTCGTCAATGCGCTGCTCGCCGAAGTCGCCAAGACCACTGACCGGATCGTCCTGATCGAAGACACGCGCGAGCTGCAATGCGCCGCGCCCAACCTCGTCGCCATGCGGACCAAGGATGGCGTCGTCTCGCTGTCCGATCTCGTTCGCTCCTCGCTCCGCCTGCGGCCTGACCGCATCCCTATCGGCGAGGTGCGCGGCGCGGAGGCGCTCGACCTGCTCAAAGCCTGGGGCACCGGACATCCCGGCGGCATCGGGACGATCCACGCCGGCACCGCGCTCGGCGCGCTGCGGCGCATGGAACAGCTCATTCAGGAGGCCGTCGTGACGGTCCCTCGCGCGCTGCTCGCCGAGACCATCGACATCATCGCCGTGCTGGTCCGCGACGGACACGGCCGCCGCCTCGCCGAGCTGGCCCGCGTCGAGGGACTCGATCCCGCCACCGGCGACTACCGCCTCACGCCGCTGACCACCCCCCAACCCGGAGACCTGCCATGATCCATGTCCTTCGGCATGGCGCACGCCGCGCCATGCTTGCCGCCACCGCCAGCGTTATCGCGCTGAGCATGTCCGTTCCTGCCTACGCCGGCGGTTCGTCGATGCCGTGGGAAGCCCCGCTGCAAAGCATCCTCGAATCCATCGAGGGGCCGGTGGCGAAAATCGTCGCGGTTATCATCATCATCGTGACCGGCCTGACTTTGGCGTTCGGCGATACGAGCGGCGGCTTCCGTCGGTTGATCCAGATCGTGTTCGGCCTGTCGATCGCGTTCGCGGCCAGCTCCTTCTTCCTGTCGTTCTTCAGCTTCGGCGGCGGGGCGCTGGTCTGATGGAGAGCCCGGAGTCCTTTGGCTCGCCGATCGCGGGTTTCTATGCCCCCGTCCACCGGGCGCTGACCGAGCCGATCCTGCTCGGCGGGGCCCCGCGCTCGCTCGCCATCGTCAACGGGACGCTGGCGGGCGCGATCGGCCTCGGCCTACGCCTCTGGATCGCCGGGCTGGTCATCTGGGCCATCGGCCATGCGCTGTCCGTCTGGGCCGCCCGCCGCGATCCGCAATTCGTGGACGTGGCCCGCCGCCACCTCCGTTACCCGAGCTGGATGCGGCCATGATGAGCCTCAGCGAATATCGCAACAAGGCGGCGCATCTCGCCGACTTCCTGCCCTGGGCGGCGCTGGTCGGTGAAGGCGTCGTGCTCAACAAGGACGGGTCGTTCCAGCGCACCGCCCGATTCCGCGGCCCCGATCTGGACAGCGCGACGCCAGCCGAACTGGTGGCGACCACCTCGCGGCTCAACAATTCGCTTCGCCGGCTCGGTTCGGGCTGGGCGATCTTCGTCGAGGCGCAGCGCACCCCCGCGCTCGATTATCCCGAGGATGATTTTCCCGATCCCGTGTCGGCGCTGGTCGATATGGAACGGCGCGAACAGTTCCGCGAGGAAGGCGCGCATTTCGAGAGCGCCTATTATCTGACCCTGCTGTGGATGCCGCCCCCGGAAGAGGCCGCGCGGGCCGAAGGCTGGCTCTACGAGGGCCGGTCCACAGCCGGCGTCGATCCGTGGGAGCTGCTCAAGGGCTTCACCGACCGCAGCGACCGCGTGCTCAATCTCGTCGAAGGTTTCGTGCCCGAGGTCCGCTGGCTCGATGACGCCGAGACGCTGACTTACCTCCATTCGACGATCTCGACGCGCCGCCAACGTGTGCGTGTGCCCGAGACGCCGATGCACCTCGACGCGCTGCTGGCCGATGAGCCGCTGACGGGCGGTCTGGAGCCGCGCCTGGGCGACCATCATCTACGGACGCTGACGATCACGGGATTCCCGAGCGTCACATTCCCCGGCCTGCTCGACGAGCTGAACCGGCTCGCCTTCGAGTATCGCTGGTCGACCCGCGCGATGATGCTCGACAAGACCGATGCGACGAAGCTGCTGACCCGCATCCGCCGCCAATGGTTCGCCAAGCGCAAAAGCGTTGCAGCGATCCTCAAGGAAGTGATGACCAACGAGGCATCGACGCTGCTCGACAGCGACGCCTCGAACAAAGCGGCCGACGCCGACACCGCCTTGCAGGAGCTAGGCGCCGACTACGCCGGCATGGCCTATGTCACCGCCAGCGTGACGGTGTGGGACCGCGATCCCGCCATTGCCGCCGAGAAGCTGCGGCTGGTCGAGAAGGTCATTCAGGGCCGCGACTTCACCGTCATCCCCGAGGGTATGAACGCGATCGAGGCATGGCTGGGAAGCCTCCCTGGCCACACTTACGCCAACGTCCGCCAGCCCCCGATCTCCACCATCAATCTCGCCCACCTGATCCCCCTGTCAGCAGTATGGGCGGGGCCGGAGCGGGACGAGCATTTCGGCGCTCCCCCCTTGCTTTACGGCAAGACCGAAGGCTCGACCCCGTTCCGGTTTTCCCTTCACGTCGGCGATGTCGGTCACACCCTCATCGTCGGGCCGACCGGCTCCGGCAAATCGGTGCTGCTGGCGCTCATGGCGATGCAGTTCCGCCGCTACGAGAACACGCAGGTCTTCGCCTTCGACTTCGGCGGCAGCATCCGCGCCGCCGCGATCGGCATGGGCGGCGACTGGCAAGATCTCGGCGGGATGCTCGCCGACGAGGCCGGGGACGGCGTTCAACTCCAGCCGCTCGCCCATATCGACTCGCCCGAAGAACGCGCCTGGGCCGCCGAATGGCTGGCGGCGATCCTCGCATCCGAGAATGTGACCGTCGATCCGCAGGCCAAGGAGCATATCTGGTCGGCGCTGACATCGCTCGCCACCGCGCCGATCGCGGAACGGACTCTGACGGGGCTCGCCGTGCTGCTCCAGAGCCAGCAGCTCAAGCAGGCGCTCGCGCCCTGGTGCGTCGGCGGCGCATGGGGCCGGCTGCTCGACGCAGAGACCGAGCGGCTTGGTGAGGCCACCGTTCAGGTGTTCGAGACCGAAGGCTTGATGGAAAGCGGTGCGGCGCCCGCCGTCCTGTCCTACCTGTTTCACCGCATCGCGGGGCGGCTCGACGGAAGCCCGACGCTCATCATCATCGACGAAGGTTGGCTGGCGCTGGGATCGCCCGCGTTCGCCAAGCAGCTTTCGGAATGGCTGGTGACGCTGCGTAAGAAGAACGCCAGCGTCATCTTCGCCACCCAATCGCTCGCGCAGATCGAGGGCAGCACGATCGCGCCGGCCATCGTCGAGAGCTGCCCGACACGGATATTCCTGCCGAACGAACGCGCGGTCGAACCGCAGATCGCGGTGATCTACGAGCGGTTCGGGCTCAACGCCCGCCAGATCGAAATCCTCAGCCGGGCAACGCCCAAGCGCGACTACTACTGCCAGTCGCGGCGCGGCAACCGCCTGTTCGAGCTGGGGCTGGGCGAGGTCGCGCTGGCCTTCGCCGCCGCGTCTTCCAAGACCGATCAGCGCCGGATCGCGGAACTGGTGGAGGCGCACGGCGCATCCGCCTTCGCCGCTGAATGGCTGCGCCACCGCGGCTGCGCCTGGGCGGTCGAGCTTCTTCCCGAACCCGAACCCGATCCGCTGGCCGGAGGCCGGGAAGTTACCGGCCAGCTCCCCCTTGCCTTGAAGGACATGACCCCATGAAAACCTCCCTCCTGCGCCGCGCCATGCTGGCCGGTGCGATCGCCACGTCGAGCATGATCGGGATCACTGCCGCGACGCCGGCCCACGCCCAGTTCGGCGGCATCGTCTATGACCCGACGAACTACGCCCAAAATGTGCTGACGGCGGCTCGGTCGCTCCAGCAGATCAACAACCAGATTCAGCAAATCCAGCAAGCAGCGACGAGCCTCACCAACGAGGCGCGCAATCTCGCCTCGCTGCCTTTCAGTTCGCTCCAGCAGCTCCAACAGCAAGTGCAGCGCACCCAGCAGCTTCTCGGCGAGGCGCAGCGGATCGCCTACGACGTGCAAAACGTCCAGCAGGCGTTCAACGGGCGCTACAAGGGCGCCGCGCTCACCGGCACCCACGCGCAGATGATCGCCAACGCCAATGCGCGCTGGGAGGACAGCGTCGGCGCGTTCGAGGACGCGCTGCGCGTTCAGGCCGGCGTCGTGGGCAATATCGACGGCGCACGCACGGCGATGAACGGGCTGGTTTCGTCGAGCCAGTCCGCGACCGGCGCTCTCCAGGCAGCGCAGGCCGGCAACCAGCTTCTCGCCCTGCAATCGCAGCAGCTCGCCGACCTCACCGCTCTGGTCGCGGCACAGGGCCGGGCGCAGGCATTGGATTCTGCTCGCCGCACGGCGGCCGAAGCGGAGGGCCGCGAGCGGCGTCAGCGCTTCCTGACGCCGTCCACCGGCTATCAGCCGGGCAACGCGCGCATGTTCCACGACTGACCGTCATGGGCAGCAAACACCTCGCTCGGATCGGCGCGATCATCTTCGTCGCGATCGCGATCACGATGACCGCGATCGAAATGGCGCGCGTGCCGGAGCCGATCCGCGAGACGCCGGTGTCCGTCGCCGAAACCCCGGCGACGGACCCGCTGCTGATCGAGCTACGCCGTTGTCAGTCGCTTGGGGCTTCCGGCGCCAGCGATCCCGATTGCCTTCGCGCATGGGCGGAAAATCGCCGCCGCTTCCTCGCGCCTGGTGCGCGTCCCGCCGCGCGCATCGCCGATGGCGCGGCCCCACAGGAGAACTGACATGGGCGGCACCGGCGTCGTCGATCGCTTTCTGGATGTGTTCACCCGCTACATCGACAGCGGGTTCGGCCTGCTCGGCGGCGAGGTGGCGTTCATCGCCACGACGCTGATCGTCATCGACGTAACCCTGGCGGCGCTGTTCTGGACGTGGGGCGAAGGCGACGACATCGTTGCCCGCCTCGTCAAGAAGACGCTGTTCGTCGGCATCTTCGCCTACATCATCGGCAACTGGAACAGTCTGGCGCGGATCGTCTTCGAGAGCTTCGCCGGCCTGGGGCTGAAAGCGTCCGGCACCGGCTTCACCGCCGCCGAGCTGCTTCAGCCGGGACGGGTCGCGCAAGTCGGCCTTGAGGCCGGTCAGCCCATCCTCGAATCCATCTCCGACCTGATGGGTTGGATCGCGTTCTTCGAGAATTTCATCCAGATCGCGTGCCTGCTGTTCGCCTGGGTGCTGGTCATCCTCGCTTTCTTCATCCTGTCGATCCAGCTCTTCATCACGCTGATCGAGTTCAAGCTGGCGACGCTGGCCGGCTTCGTGCTCATCCCGTTCGGCCTGTTCGGCAAGACCGCCTTCATGGCCGAGCGCGTGCTGGGGCTGGTCATCTCGTCGGGCGTCAAGGTGCTGGTGCTCGCCGTCATCGTCGGCATCGGCTCGACCCTGTTCGACGAGTTTCGCGCCGGCTTCGGCGGCGCGCAGCCGAGCATCGAGGACGCGATGGCGGTCGCGCTCGCAGCGCTCTGCCTGCTCGGCCTCGGAATCTTCGGCCCGTCAATCGCCAACGGCATCGTCTCGGGCGGTCCTTCTCTTGGCGCGGGCGCCGCGGCCGGAACCGCACTGGCCGCCGGCGGCGCGCTGGTCGGTGGCGCGGCCGCAGCTCGCCTTGGTGCGGGCGCCGTC
Source organism: Sphingomonas silueang (assembly GCF_040049155.1). Classification (NCBI taxonomy): domain Bacteria; kingdom Pseudomonadati; phylum Pseudomonadota; class Alphaproteobacteria; order Sphingomonadales; family Sphingomonadaceae; genus Sphingomonas; species Sphingomonas silueang. Next base: position 51,888 of record NZ_JBDZDK010000011.1, on the reverse strand, counting down.
GCTGGCGCTGTTGGCGGCGCAGCGCGTGGCGCGGCCTCCACCTCGGGCGCGGCGAACAGCGCCTATGCGCTCGGCTCTGCCGGAAAGACCGGCGCAGCCGCCGCAGCGGGCGGCGCAGCCGGCGTTGGGCGGGCCGCTGTAGGAGCCGCCATTTCGCCGCTCCGCCGCGCCGCTGCCTCGCTCAAGGACAGCTATCGCTCGGGTGGCCGCGCCGCCGTCACCGCCACGGGCGGCACCATTTCGGGCGGCGGCGCATCGCCCGCGCCGGAGGCGTCCAGCGGTTCGCCCGCTTGGGCCGCCGCCATGAAGCGCCGCCAAACCATGACCCATGGCGCGACCGTCGCTGCCCATACGCTGCGCTCGGGCGACGGCGGGGGCAGCGGCGCGTCGGTCGACCTCAGCCAGAAGGATTGATTCATGTTCAGACGTCCCAGCATCCGCTACGGCCAGACGCCGGAACCGACCACCCCCTATCAGCGCGCCGCACAAGTCTGGGACGATCGGATCGGATCGTCCCGCGTGCAGGCCAAAAACTGGCGGCTCGCCTTCTTCGGCGCCCTGGCGCTGTCGGGCGGCCTGACTGGCGGCCTCATCTGGCAATCGGCGCGCGGCCATATCGTTCCCTGGGTCGTGCAGGTCGATCGGCTCGGCGAAGCGCAGGCGGTCGCCCCGGCCGAGGCCGGCTACAAGCCCACCGATCCGCAGATCGCATTCCACCTCGCGCGCTTCATCGAGCAGGTTCGCGCGATCCCGGCCGATCCCGTGATCGTCCGCCAGAACTGGCTCCGCGCCTATGACTTCACCACCGACCGCGGCGCGGTAGCGCTCAACGACTATGCCCGCGCCAACGACCCGTTCACGCAGGTCGGCAAGGTGCAGGTCGCGGTGGACGTGTCGAGCGTGATCCGGGCATCGCCCGACAGCTTCCGCGTCGCCTGGACCGAGCGCCGCTATCAGGACGGCAGCCTGGCCGCGACTGAGCGCTGGTCCGCGATTCTCACCGTCGTCGAGCAGCAGCCGCGCACGCCTGACGCCCTGCGCAAGAACCCCCTCGGCATTTTCGTCAATGCCCTCAACTGGTCGAAGGAGCTGTCGCAATGACCGCAAGTCCCTATCGTCGCGCCGCATCGGCGGCGCTGCTCGTTTCCGCTGCCGCACTCGCTGGATGCGCCACCACATCCGCGAAGCCGCCCGCTATCACCTATGACGATCCACCGGCGGGGATCGCCGCGACGCCTGCGGTCGAACCGCCGCGTCCGGTCGAAGTGGTGACGATTCCCGAGCCGCTGCCGCTTCCCGGTCAGTTGAAGCCTGTGACCGTCGCGCCTCGCGCGCCGGAACCGTCCGATCCCCGCCAGCGTGTCGGCGCGGCGAATGCGGCCGCTCGCGTGCAACCCGTGCGAGACGGCTTCCTCAACGCCATCCAGCAATATCCGTGGACCGACGGCGCCCTCTATCAGGTCTATGCCGCGCCTGGTCAGGTGACGGACATTGCCTTGCAGGAAGGCGAGCAGCTTGTCGGGCCGGGGCCGGTCGCAGCCGGCGATACCGTGCGCTGGATCATCGGCGACACCATCAGCGGCAGCGGTCCCGCCGCGCGCGTCCATGTACTCGTCAAACCGACCCGGCCCGATCTCGCCACCAACCTCGTCATCAACACCGATCGGCGCACCTATCATCTGGAACTGCGCGCCACATCCTCGACCTACATGGCATCGGTGAGCTGGTCCTATCCGCTGGACGCACTGATCGCCTTGCAGGGCCGCAACGCGGCGGCCGCAGTCGCCGCGCCGGTGGCGAGCGGCATCGACCTGACCACACTCAATTTCCGTTATCGCATTGACGGCGACCGCGCGCCCTGGCGACCGGCGCGCGCGTTCGACGACGGGCGGCAAGTATTCATCGAGTTCCCGGCGGGGATCTCGCAGGGCGAGATGCCGCCGCTGTTCGTAAGCGGCGCATCTGGCGGAGCCGAGCTGGTCAACTACCGGGTGCAGGGCCGTTACATGGTGGTGGACCGGCTGTTCGCCGCCGCCGAACTGCGTCTGGGCGACCGGCGCACCGCGCAGCGGGTCCGTATCGTCCGCACCGATGGACGGGAGCGGCGGCCGTGAGCGATCCAACCGTCACCGCACAACCCGCCGCACCGGCAGCGCAGCCCGATCCGAACGCATTCCAGCTACACGGGCCGCAGCCGCGCGTCATGCGCTTGTCGCGCAAGGCGCTCGCCGTCGTCTGTGTCGCCGCCGGCCTCGGCATCGGCGGCTCGCTGATCTATGCGCTACGACCGCCAAGCGATCGCCAGGCACAGGAACTCTACAACACCGACAGCCGGACCACGGCCGAAACCATCACCTCGGGACCGCGCGACTATGCTCAGGCGCCGCGGCTCGGCCCGCCGCTTCCCGGCGATCTTGGGCGTCCGATCGTATCGGCGCAGCAGCGGGGCGAAGACGTGCCCGTTCCGCCTATCGGGGCGCAACCGGGGCCGCCCGATCCGCACGCCCAGGCCGCCGAAGCCGCACGGCAGCGCGCCGCTCAGGAACGCGACGCGGCGCGCACCAGCTCGGTCTTTCTCGGCAGTGGTGGAGGCGCCGCATCTTCGCCCGCACCGGCTATGCCGGCTTTGGCCGCGTCCGGCTCGGCCCCGCCGACTCCTGAAGCACCGGCCCAAGGCGATCAGGCGGGCAAGCGCGCTTTCCTGGCGCAGGCGTCCAACCAGCGCACCGTCAGCGTCGAGCGACTGACGGCTCTGGCCTCGGCGAACATCGTGCAGGCGGGCAGCATCATCCCTGCCGCGCTCATCACCGGCATCCGCTCCGACCTTCCCGGCCAGATCACCGCGCAGGTGACGGCCAATGTCTATGACAGTCCGACCGGGCGCATCCTGCTCATTCCACAGGGCGCGCGGCTGATCGGCGAATACGACAGCGAGATCGCAGCAGGACAGACCCGCGTTCTGCTCGCCTGGGATCGGCTCATCTTGCCGGACGGCCGCTCGATCGTTCTCGAGCGCCAGCCCGGCACGGACGGGGCCGGCTTCGCGGGCTTACAGGACCGCGTGAACCAGCATTGGGGCAATCTGCTCAAGGCCGCCGCGGTTTCGACGCTCCTCGGCGTGGGCGCGGAGCTGGGTGCGGACAGCGAGGACGATCTGACCCGCGCGCTGCGGCGTGGATCGCAGGATACCATCAACCAGACCGGCCAGCAGATCGTGCGTCGGCAGCTCAATGTGTCGCCGACGCTCGCCATCCGGCCCGGCCATCCGCTGCGCGTCGTTCTGACCCGCGACCTGGTGCTCGAACCGATGGGAGCAACACGATGACGAAACTGAAGCTGGGGCCGCTCGCCGACGACCGGCCCGTGAAGCTGACCGTGGAGCTACCGGCCGCTGTCCACCGCGATCTCGTGGCTTACGCCGCCGCGCTCGGGGCGGAGATGGGCGGCGAGGCCGTTGCGCCCGAGAAGCTCGTCTCGCCCATGCTGGCAAAGTTCATGGCAAGCGATCGGGGGTTTTCCCGCCGTCGCGATAGCTCGAGGAGCTGAATCCGTGCGGCGATCAATTGCCCAAGAACCGCTTCCGGCGCTCTTGGGCATCGACCTTGATGATCGCTTCTTCGGCCGTGGCGCACTCGCCACCTCGCACCGAACCATCACGGCATCCAGCCACGATTTGGCGCGCTTCTTCGAGATGCGCTACAAAATACTGGACGCCTCGCGCCTCGCTTGATGTCGCGGCCATTGGCGGCGCGTCAGCCACAGTCTCGGATTGCGGCACGGGCAGTATCACGGGGCGCATGACGAAACCGCCTGCAAATCCTACGACGAGTGCGGTCAGCGCGACAATAAGCACCTTATTCTGCGACATAAATAAGCTCCGACAAAACAGGTCTATCCTACCGCGCTATCCGAAATATCAAACGCTAGCGCGTAGCGCGACTTGATGAACCTGAGAAAGCGCAGAAGCGCGGGATTGCTGTTAAGGTCGCGCCAGTAGCCGGAATAGCCGATCAGCATCGGCCCTTGTTCACCATGAATGGGCCGATAGACAACTTCAGGATAGCACGCCCCGGCGCTACCTTCGCAGATGACGGTGAGGCCAAGCCCATCGCCCAACAAGCTCAGGATCGTCTCGCGGCTACATCGATGCATCCTGATGTCTGGTTGGACCCCGGTCACTGAAAGTCGACCGACAAGCATGTCGCAAATTTCTGGGCCTGGGTCCGCGGCGGGTAGCAGGAATCGCTCGCCGCGCAGGTCGGTCCAATGCACGATCTCGCGTTCCGCGAGAGGGTGGCTTGAAGACAGGGCTACCATCACACGCTCGCTCCAGAAGGCTTCGCGTCGGTAGCCATCATGAGCGGCTTCGCCCGCCAGAATGGCGATGTCGATTTCCCCGGTATCGAGACCAGCAAGCAAAGCGCTTCGGTTCGCTTCTATTCCGTCGAGATTGACATCTGGATGCGTGCTACTCCAACCTAATATCGTCGCTCGCAGGTTTCCCGCAGAAAGGGAGCAATAATGTCCAATAACGAGCTCGCCGGCGCGACCCTGACCAGAAGCACGCATCGCTGCCACTAACCTATCCGCGTTGGCAAGCATTGGCCTAACGCATCGAATAAAATCCCTTCCCGCCACCGTTGTGCTTATTCCTGCGCGCGAACGCACAAAAATTTGGACGCCGATCATCCGTTCTAGTTTGGCAACGTCCCGACTAAGTGTGGACTGCTCCATCCCCAGTGCACGGGCGGCCTTGTAAAAGCTACCGTGATCGGCAGCGGCGAGGACGTGTCGTATCTGGCAAATGCTAAAAGACATCAGCGGACGACCGTCCGAAGGACATTGGTCGCTGCTGCTGTTGTACGCGCTCCGGATATCAATCCGGCTCGCCGAGGCACAAAATACCGGCCGCCTTCATGATGATTTTGGCAGCTGAGCCAGGCGACACTTAATATGGCGCCCGTCATGGTCTGCTCAAGCTGGCTTGAACGTCATCGCAACGCCATTCATGCAATAGCGAAGCCCGGTCGGTTTCGGGCCATCATTGAAGACATGCCCCAGATGACCGCCGCATCGTGCGCAATGAACCTCGGTGCGTTCCACGCCCAGGCTGTTGTCGATGCGCTCGCCGATTGCGCGAGGTAGGTGGTCGTAGAAGCTCGGCCAGCCGGTGCCACTGTCGAATTTCGTGGCTGACGAGTAAAGCGGGAGGGCGCATCCAGCGCACGCGAAGATGCCCTTGCGGTGCTCGTTATTGAGCGGGCTTGAATAGGGACGTTCGGTCGACTCTCGCCGGAGCACGGCATAAGCCTGCGGAGAGAGCCGCTTTCGCCATTCCGCATCGGTCAGACGAAATGTGGCGGGTGCGGCCGCCACAGCCGCAGCGTCATCGGCACCGATCAATCGCCATACGAGCGTGCCGAGTGCTGCGGTTGCGCCAAGCCCGAGAAGCTTGCGGCGAGTGGGCTGGGAGAGTGATCGTTCCATATCCACATATACGTCGCTGGGGGCAGGATGGTTACAGGTCGCCTGTAACCGGCGTTGTGGCACGAACGAATGCAGGACCGGAGGCGCGTTTCCGGAGTCTGTGTCAATGTTACGTTCCACTGCCTTTGCGGCCACATTGTTCGTCGGTATCGGCGTGACCGCTGCAATAAAGCCCAGCGAAGCGCGCGATAGCGCCATCAAGGTTCCCGCTGCCGTCGTGAAGGAAGTGCCTGGTGGAAACCGCGAGACTGCGATCTTTGCTGGCGGCTGCTTCTGGGGTGTCGAGGGGGTCTTCAGTCATGTGAAGGGAGTAGTCAGCGCGACCTCCGGATATGCCGGCGGCTCGGCATCGACCGCGCAATATGAGACCGTTTCGAGCGGCACGACCGGCCATGCGGAAGCGGTCAAGGTCGTGTTCGACCCGCGGCAGGTCAACTACGCTACTTTGCTGCGCATCTATTTCTCGGTAGTCGCAGATCCGACCCAGGTGAACCGGCAGGGGCCCGATCAAGGCACCCAATATCGCACCGCCCTGTTCCCTCTATCGGCACCTCAGGCCAAGGTAGCACGCGCCTACATCACCCAGCTGAGCGCGGCCCGCGTCTATTCGGCGCCGATCGCTACGCGGCTCGAACAGCAGAAAGGCTTCTTCGCAGCAGAGGGCTACCATCAGGACTTCATGGCTCGTAATCCGAACTACCCCTACATCATCGTCAATGATCGGCCGAAAGTCGAGGCGCTCAAGCGGATGTTCCCAGAGAACTGGAAGGCCTGATCTCTGTAACGCACACCGCCAGTCCTCCTGGCGGTGTGCGACCGGCGGCGTGCTGGTCATTCGCTGATAGAGCGCAGGCCAAACCGTCACGCCAGATGAGGTGATATTTTCGGATCGAGTGTAACCATCTTCGATTGAGGCGCGAACTTATCGTCGTTGTCTCATTCCAAGCGAAGTGGCAGATGCTGCTCATGATCCGCCAAATCCTCTCTCTGCTGCTTTCGATCGCGCTCTTCAGCGCGGTAGGGCAGAGCGCGGCGTCGGCAGCTCAGGGCCCGATGCCGGCGGGGAACATGGCGATGTCTATGGCCGACTGCATGAACATGATGCAATCAGCATCGGATCAGGACCACGGGCCAAGCAAGCACAAGGGCTGCACGCCAGCGGATTGCCTCAACTACATGGTTGCCTGCTCTGGAATGGCGCTAGCGCTTCCCGATACGGTTCCGTCCGCGGTCCGCTCCTATATCGCCAATTCGATTGTGACGCTGAACGTCACCGTCCCACTTCGAGGCCGCTCGCCGCCGCCCGACATCCAGCCTCCGATCATCTGATCTGAATCTCGCAATCCAGTGTGCTTGCTGCCGGGCTGAGCCCTCGCAGGCGCTGGTTTGCTGCAATTCATTCAGATTCGGAGATTGACCAATGAAGACCTCAACCTTTGTCGCGGCAATAGTTGCCGCTCTTTCTTTCGCCGGCGTGGCTCACGCTTCCCCCTCGCAGCCCGATGCTTCCAGCGGCCACTACGAATGGCGCCGGGCGCCGACCTACGGGCCTCGCGCTCCGCTGGTCGCACCGCGCCGGGTTTGGGTTCCTGACACCGAGCAAATGGCCATGTCGGGTGGACACTATGAATGGCGCTCCGGACCGAGTTTCGGTCCCAAGAGCCCGTTCCCGGTGCGGCGGCGGGTGTGGGTGCCCGACCACGCGGAGGCTGGCGACCGCGCGGCCGGCGATATGGCGTGCGCGCCGGCAGCTTCGGCCGGCTGATACCCGGGCCGATCCGACGCCTCTGGCAACAGAGAACATAAATTCCGGGGGAGCGGCATCGCCGCGCCTCCGGAAACGCGCGTCCAGCGCTGAGGGCATCGGTCGGCTCGATCAACTCGATCGGGAGTTTTTCATGCGATACCTACTTTTTGTGCCGCTGCTCGCGGCGCTTCCCGATGCGGCTTGGGCTGGGCCGCTGACGTTCGAAGCTGCGTTGCGTCAGGCGCAGTCAGCTGCACCCTCCTTGAAGGCTAAGGCGCTTGGGGTCGATGCCGCCCGTTCGGCGCGAGACGCGGCTGGAACCCTGCCTGATCCTACCCTCGCGTTGGGCATCGAAAGTTTCCCCGTCTCAGGACCGCTGGCATTTGAACCGAACCGCGACGATTTCACGATGGCGCGGGTTGGCGTTTCCCAGGACTTTCCCAACCTCGCCAAACGCCATGCGCAACAGGCACGCGCAGCGACGAATATTTGGGCGGCCGAGGCCGGCGAAGCCGTGGAAGCGCGGAACGTTGAGGTCGCAACGGCGCTTGCCTGGATCAACCTCGCATATTCAGAGCGGCGCCTCGCCGCGCTCGACCGCTTGCTAGCCGGACTGGACGGCGTGATCCGCACGACACGGGTCGCGGTAGCGTCCGGGAATGCCAGACCGGCGCAAACGCTGGAAGGCCAGCAGGCAATCGCGGCCCTTCAGGATCGCCGGGCGGAGCTAGTCTCCCAGGTCGCGCGGGCCAAGGCGATGTTGACAAGATGGACAGGCGAGCCTGATCCCGAAATCTCTGGGCCGGTCCCCGATTTCATTGTTGACGGGGCTGTGCTGAGAGCGGGCATCGAGGGCAACCCGTCGCTCCGATTGGCAGACGCACAAAGGGTGCAGGCGGATGCGGACGTGCGTGTCGCCGAAGCCAGTCGCCGACCGGATTTCGGTGTCAATCTCGCCTACCAGCGTCGCGACCCCCGGTTCGGCGACTATGTTTCGGCGGGACTCACGATCAGCCTGCCGACCTTCACGCGGAAGCGCCAGTCGGCGGATATCAGCGCGGCGCGGTCGCAGGCCGGGCGGGCTGCTGCCGACCGCGAGACTATTTTGCGTTCGCTGACGGCCGATCTGGAAGCCGACCTCGCCGATCATCTTATGCACCATGAACAATGGGTGCGCGCGCGCGACACGTTGCAGCCGCTCGCGGAGCAGCGTGTGAAGCTCGAGATCGCAAGCTATGGGGCGGGACGCGCGACCTTGGTTGATGTGGCCAGTGCCTATGCGGCGCTCGTCGACGCGACGCTCAACACCCTCGACCGCGAAGCTACGGTTGCCGCCGATGGCGCACGGCTGACGCTCACCTATCGGAGCACTGAACAATGAAAGTTTCGTCCTTGATACCACGCACGCCGGCAGGACGCGCCGTCATCCTCGCGATCTTGGCGAGCGGGGGCTTGGGCTACGGCGTAGCTCGTCTGACGTTGACCGCGACCCCATCTGCCCCTGCGACAGATGGCGGCAGGGGCAAGCCGCTCTATTATTACGACCCGATGGTGCCCGGGCAGCACTTCGACCAGCCGGGCAAATCTCCTTTCATGGATATGCAGCTCGTCCCGAAATACGCCGACGACGCGGGCGGCGGTGCTCCTGGGATCCGGATCGATCCGGCAGCCTCTCAGAGCCTCGGTCTGCGCACCGTGACGGTTCGGCGCGGAGAACTGGCGGGCCAGCTCTCCGCAACGGGCATGATCGACTTCAACCAGCGCGACCTGGCGATCGTCCAGGCACGGGCGGCAGGCTTCGTGCAGCGCGTCTATGCGCGTGCGCCGGGTGACGTGATTGGTGCCGGCGCGCCTCTGGCAGACATCCTGGTGCCGGACTGGGCAGGCGCGCAAGTCGAGTATCTCGCCGTGCGCCGCACCGGCAATTCTGCGCTCGCTGCTGCCGCCCGCCAGCGGCTTGCCCTGCTCGGGATGCCGGTAGGGACGATCGCTGCCGTTGAACGCAGTGGCAGGCCACAGAACATCATCACGATCTCGACACCGACCGGAGGCGTGATCAAGACGCTTGGTGTCCGCTCGGGCATGACCGTCGCGATGGGCCAGACGTTGGCCGAGGTGAATGGCCTCGGGACCGTTTGGCTCAATGCTGCCGTGCCGGAGGCGCTCGCCGGCCAGCTCAAGATCGGCCAGGCCGCGACCGCCACGCTCACCGCTTATCCGGGCGAAACCTTCACCGGTCGGGTTACGGCGGTGCTGCCTGACGTGCAGGTGGGGAGCCGGACGCTTACCGCGCGCATCGAACTTCCCAATCGCGGAGGACGACTGCGCCCCGGCATGTTTGCCACAGTAGGATTTGGTGGCAACGCGACACCGGCATTGTTGATCCCGTCCGAGGCCCTGATCCGGACGGGCAAGCGGACGCTGGTGATGTTGGCCCTTACCAATGGGCGCTATCAGCCGGCCGAAGTGCAGACCGGCCGCGAGTCCGGTGACGATATCGAGATTCTCGCGGGCCTTTCGGAGGGTGAGAAGGTGGTGGCTTCGGGCCAGTTCCTGATCGACTCGGAGGCAAGTCTGTCAGGTGTTCAGGCGCGTCCAATCAGCGGGATGGCGATGGCAGTAAAGCCTCCGACGTCGGCAGTCAGCAGCGAAACGACCGGCAGGATCGAACAGCTTACCAGCACGTCGGTCACGCTTAGCCATCAAGCGATACCGACGATCGGATGGCCGGCGATGACGATGAGCTTCGCGCTTCCCGATCCGTCGATTGCCCGAGGCTACAAGGTGGGCGATCGGGTGCGCTTCAGCTTTGATCGGCCGGCGTCGGGGCCAGCGGTTCGCCGCATGACGAAGGCGGCTGGCCAATGATCGCATCCATCATTCGCGGATCGGTCAAGAACCGGTTCTTCGTCGTGCTCGGCGTCCTCGTCGTCGCAGCGATCGGGGTATGGGCGGTCCGGACCACGGCCATCGACGCGCTGCCGGACTTGTCCGACACGCAGGTCATCATCCGCACGTCCTGGCCGGGGCAGGCGCCGCAGATCGTCGAGAACCAAGTCACCTATCCGCTTACCACCACGATGCTGTCGGTTCCGGGCGCCAAGACGGTGCGCGGTTATTCCTTCTTCGGCGACAGCTTCGTCTATGTGATCTTCGAGGACGGCACCGACCTCTATTGGGCGCGTAGCCGGGTGCTGGAATATCTGAACCAGGTCCAAGGCCGACTACCGGTAGGATCGAAGAGCGCTCTGGGTCCGGATGCGACCGGCGTCGGATGGGTTTACGAATATGCACTCATCGACAAGACCGGGCGACATGACCTGCCCCAACTTCGATCGTTGCAGGACTGGTTCCTGCGGTACGAGCTAAAGACCGTCCCGGGCGTTGCCGAAGTCGCCAGCATCGGCGGCATGGTCAAACAATATCAGGTGCAGCTCGACCCGGTGAAACTTGCCGCATACGGGATCACGCATTCCCAGGCGGTCGATGCCATTCAGAAAGCCAATCAAGAAGCCGGCGGATCGGTGCTCGAAATGGGCGAGGCCGAATATATCGTCCGCGCCTCGGGCTATCTGAATACGCTCGACGACTTCCGCGCTATCCCCCTTCGAACGGCCTCGGCAGGCGTACCCGTCACGCTTGGCGATGTCGCCACCATCCAGGTGGGCCCCGAGATGCGGCGCGGGGTCGCCGAACTGAACGGACAGGGGGAAGTCGCCGGAGGTGTTGTGATCCTGCGCTCCGGCAAGAACGCGCGGGAGGCGATCACCGCCGTGAAGGATCGGCTGGCCACACTGAAAAGGAGCTTGCCGGCCGGGGTCGAGATCGTCACCACTTATGACCGCTCGCAGCTCATCGATCGCGCGGTCGACAATCTCACTCATAAGCTGGTCGAGGAATTCATCGTCGTTGCCATCGTGTGCGTGCTGTTCCTTTGGCACGGGCGATCGGCGCTGGTTGCAATCTTCACACTGCCGCTCGGCGTGCTCGCGGCCTTCGTCGTCATGCGGTTCCAAGGGGTCAACGCCAACATCATGTCTCTCGGCGGGATCGCCATAGCGATCGGCGCAATGGTCGATGCCGCAGTCGTCATGGTTGAGAACGCCCACAAGCATATCGAACATTGGGAAGCCGATCATCCCGGAGAATCTCTGCGGAGCACCGAGCGCTGGAGTGTGATCACAGAAGCTGCGGCCGAGGTCGGACCGGCGCTCTTCTTCAGCCTGCTCATTATCACGCTCTCGTTCGTGCCGGTGTTTACGCTAGAAGGACAGGAGGGCCGGCTGTTCGCGCCCCTTGCCTTCACAAAGACCTATGCGATGGCGGCGGCGGCCATCTTGTCGGTCACGCTCGTCCCCATTCTGATGGGCTGGCTCATCCGGGGAAAGATTCCGGCAGAACAGGCCAATCCGGTCAATCGCTGGCTGACTCACCTCTACCGGCCGGCGATCGACTGGACGCTCAATCGCCCCAAGACGGTGCTGCTGGTCGCAGGCCTTGTGTTCGCGACCACGGCTTGGCCCCTTAGCCGATTGGGCGGCGAGTTCATGCCGAACATGGATGAGGGCGATCTGCTCTACATGCCTTCTGCATTGCCTGGACTGTCGGCCGCGAAGGCGTCCGAACTGCTTCAGCAGACCGATCGCCTGATCAAGACCGTGCCCGAGGTCGAGAGCGTGTTCGGCAAGGCCGGTCGCGCCGAAACCGCCACCGATCCCGCACCGCTCGAAATGTTCGAGACCACCATCCAGTTCAAACCGCGCGACCAGTGGCGTCCAGGCATGACGCCATCCAAGCTGGTCGACGAGCTGGACCGGACGGTGAAGCTTCCCGGTCTAGCAAATGTCTGGGTGCCGCCGATCCGCAATCGCATCGACATGTTGGCGACCGGCATTAAGAGCCCGATCGGCGTGAAAGTCTCCGGGCCGATTCTCGCCGATCTCGACCGGATCGCCCATGATGTCGAGACGGTCGCCAAGGGCGTGCCCGGGGTCAGCTCGGCGCTCGCCGAGCGGCTCACCGGCGGGCGCTATGTCGATGTCGACATCGATCGTGCCGCAGCCGGGCGGTACGGGCTCAACATCACCGACGTACAATCGATCGTCTCTGGAGCCGTGGGCGGTGAGAATGTCGGCGAAACGGTGGAGGGCCTGGCCCGTTACCCGATCAATGTCCGATATCCGCGGGAATTGCGCGACAGCCTCGAAGGGCTTCGCGATTTGCCGATCCTGACGCCAATGGGGCAGCAGATCACCCTTAGCAGCGTCGCGAGCGTCAAGATCGCGGACGGTCCCCCGATGCTCAAGACCGAGAATGCGCGACCCTCGACCTGGGTTTACATCGACGTCCGCGGGCGCGACCTCACCTCGGTGGTCAACGACCTGCAGCGCGCGGTGGCAAGCGGGGTCAAGCTCTCGCCTGGCGTCAGCATCGCTTACTCCGGGCAGTTCGAATATCTCGAGCGTGCCGTCAGCAAGCTCAAGCTGGTCGTGCCGGCGACGCTACTGATCATCTTCGTGCTGCTCTATCTGATTTTCGGACGGCTCGACGAGGCAGCTCTAATCATGGGGACGCTGCCGTTCGCGCTGACCGGCGGCATCTGGATGCTCTATTTGCTCCACTTCAACCAGTCGGTTGCAACCGGCGTCGGCTTCATTGCGCTCGCCGGTGTCTCGGCCGAATTCGGCGTGGTGATGCTGATCTATCTGAAGAACGCGCTTAAGGAGCAGGGTGCGGATCCCGACCCGGCACAGGTAGAGACGGCCGTCCGGGAGGGGGCCTTGCTCCGCGTTCGGCCCAAGGCGATGACGGTCGCAGTCATCCTCGCCGGTCTATTGCCTATCCTGCTTGGGTCGGGCGCAGGCTCGGAGGTCATGAGCCGGATCGCCGCGCCAATGATCGGCGGTATGCTGACCGCGCCGCTGCTGTCGATGTTTGTGCTGCCCGCTGCCTATCTGCTGCTGCGACAGCGCCGAGCGTTGCTCGCGTCAGCGCACCTGCAGGTACGGGAGTAACCTATCAGTTCTTGGGGCACGGCCTACATGGCCGTGCCTGCTACGCCCCTCTGCGGTCAGATATTAGCGCGGTCAACATGCGACGATTTACGCCACACCGTTTTCCCGGAAGTGCGTCAACATGCGCGACCATCCGTCGCGGGCGTCGCCTTCGTTGTAGCTCGACCGGTAATCGGCGTGAAATCCATGCTGGGCGTCGGGATAGACGTGGATGTCCGAACCCGTTTTCCCGGCTGCTTTCAACGCAGCACGCATGGCGTCGACGTCGGCTGGTGGGATGCCCTGATCAAGCGCGCCGTAGAGGCCTAGCACCGGGGCCTTCAATTCCGCAGCGCGGCCGATCAGCGGCTTGAGCTGCCCATACCAGGCGACGCCTGCCTTGATATCGGGATCTTCCATTGCGGCGCGCCAGACGACTGCACCACCCCAGCAAAAGCCAGTGATTCCGATACGCGCTCCTTCTACGAAGGTCTGTGTTTTCAGCCAGGTCGAGGTTGAGGCAACGTCGCTTTTGACCTGGTCGGGTGTCGCCTGCCGGACGATCGGGATGATCTGGTCGATGTCGGCGATGGCCGGGAGATTGACGCCCGCTCGATAGAAGAAATCGGGCGCGATCGCGACATAGCCGAGATGCGCCAACCGTCGGCAGATGTCTTTGATATAGTCATGGATTCCGAAGATCTCGTTCACGACGATGATCGCAGCGTGTCGGCCCTGACCGACAGGTCGGGCGATATAGGCGGGTAGGCGCTGGGACGCTCCGTTCGGAATCGTAACGCCCTCGATAACTAGCCCGTCGGCGGATGTCGTGATCGGCGCGGCCTCCGCGGAGAAAGCCGCGAGGGCATAGCCGCCGAAGAACATGCCCGCGACTGCCCGTCGCGTGAGGTGGAAATCTTCCGGCAAGGAGCCTTCGGGTCTGGTCAGCATGGGAGCCTCCCTGCGAGGATCGACTTGCTTCACAGCGCGCGATGCGACTGCACGCCTCGCTCGAAGACGTCTTTGATCGCGATAAAATGGGCGTCGATCGACGTCGGATCCGCGCGATTCAGATCGATCAGAACCTGTCGTTCGGGGCCGCCGCGCACCACGCTGATGGCGTCGTTCTCGATACCTGCGATGATCGCCTCAGCGACCGCTTCGGCCGGCTCAAGCGAGAATCCGATCTCCGGGCCCGCATTATTCGTCGCCATCATCGGCGTGTCGGTGCCGCTGGGATAGACGGTCATCACGCGGATACCCTCTCCATTGAGCTCGCGTCGCATCGATTCCCCGAAGTTCGCCAGGCCAGCTTTCACCGCAGCGTAGGTCGCATAGTACGGCATCGCGACCAGCGCGATCGCGGAAGAGACGTTCACGATCATGCTCTCTGGGCCGGTTCGCAGGAGAGGCAATGCAGCGCGGGTCAGCATGATGGGGGCGACAAGGTCCACCTCGATCATGGCGCGAATCTCATCTTCATCAATCGCATCAAGGCGACCGGCGCGGACCGCGCCTGCGTTGTTCACGAGAATATCGAGCCCGCCGAATGCGTCGATGGCGCCCTGCAAGGCCGCCGCTCGCCCTGCCTCGGTTGCGACATCGGCCACGATGCCGGCGGCCTCCGCGCCAGACGCGTCCAAAGCCGCGACAGCGTCATCGACGCGCGCTGCTCCGCGCGCGGCGATGACCAAATGCGCGCCGCGTGCCGCAAGCCCATGCGCCATGGCAAGCCCGATGCCGCTCGACCCGCCAGTGATAAGAACCCGTTTTCCTTCGACGTCCACGATCGGTGTCCTCAGCCTTTTGCCGCATAATTTGAGGGAAAGAGCGCGCGCAGGGTTTGCTCGTCGAACTCGCGCTTGAACTCGTGGTCGCTGCCGACGTCGCGGGCGCGCCACACCGCCGGCCGTGCATTGATCAGCCTGTGCCACCGGGCCACATTCGGATAGCGATCGAGAGGCTCATCGAATTCAGGGAAGACGAAACCGGCGCGTTCGATCCATCCCCAGGCGGCCATGTCGGCGATGGTGTAGGCTTCGCCGACAAAATAGGTCCGTTCGCGAAGATGATCGTCGAGAACCTGGTAATGGCGTTCGGCTTCGCGCCGATAGCGGTTGAGCGCATAGTCCAGGCCCGGTGGTGCGACCCGTTGGAAGTGCACCGCCTGGCCGGAAAACGGTCCAAGGCCCGATGCCACGAAAAACAGCCACGAGAGCAATTGCCCTCGATCCTCGTGCGACCCGAGGAATTTGCCGTGCTTTTCCGCGAGGTAGAGCAGGATCGCGGTTGAATCGAAGACCGCCGTCGGAACCCCGCCCGGACCTTCGGTATCGACGATCGCGGGGACTTTCCCGTTCGGATTGATCGCCAGGAAGGAGGAGGTGCGCTGTTCGCCCCTATAGGTGTCGACAGGTACAAGCTCATAGTCGATGCCGAGTTCTTCGAGCATCAGGGCGACCTTCAAGGGGTTTGGGGTCGGATGAAAATAGAAGCGGATCATCGGCGCTTGGTCCTCATACAAAACGGTCTCACCGGATTTCCGCGATCATCTGGTCTTGCACCCAGGACGCGAGGTAACGACTTGCGGCATCGACCGCAATTTCGATGCCGATCTCTTCGGACAAGCGGTCGCACAGGCGAGCAAAGCTCATTCCCGACGATGCGAGCTGGATGGCTCCCATCTCGGTGGTCTCAATCGAGGCGAAATGCGGTTGGAGGCCGACACGCCAGACACGCACCCAACCTGGTTCGGGCAGCATCTCGGCCGCCGGAACTTCTTCTTCGGCGGCGATCGCGTTCCAGATCAAGGCGCAGTTGGTCTTGACGGATAGCAAGGTGAGTGTCGGCACGAACGCGATCACCGCTTCATCCCAATCGACCGCGCCGAGCTGTTGCGGGTCGAAGGCCGGTGCATCGGGGCCGTCGAAGGCGCGCCGTAGGGCCCAGTCGAGCGCGGCGATTTCGGCGACTTCGGGATCGTCCGGGTAGAGGTCGGCCACCGTCGCTGAAAAATCGACGCCATAGTCGGCGAGCGTCCAGCTATGCGGCGGGTGGCCGGCGATATGTCGCCGCGCAGCCGTTTCGAACGCCTCGTCGCCGAGCCATGCCCACAGGCGCTCGTAACTGTCCTTGAGGCACTCCACGAGTTGGGCGCTGTAGGCGTTGTGATAAACCGCGAGGCCAATTCCATCGTCACCGCCAACCGCGATGTCACTTGGCGCATCGACCAGGAAATCCAGGAAATCCCGCTGGAGATCGAGCAGCCTCATGCCGCAGCCGCCGTCACATCGCCCGCGATGCGACGCGCAATATCCAGCTCATCCAGCAGATCCTGAAGCGGAGGGATGTTATCGTCGCGTTCGATCATGGCGGCTACAGGGCCGAGACCGGGGTAGATCCGGGCGAACAGATCCCAAACGGGATCGGGAACGGGCTCATCGTGGGTATCAATCAGGCGACCCCGCCCCTGGCTGTGGCCCGCAAGATGGATTTGCCGAACACGCTCCGCCGGCACGCCCGCCAGATAGTCATAGGGGTCGAAACCGTTGTTCGTGCCGCTGACATAGATGTTGTTGACGTCGAGTAGCAGGTAGCAGCCCGTTCGCTTCGTCATCTCGGCAAGGAAGGCCCACTCGGTCATCTGGTCGTCGGCGAAGGTGAGATAGGTGGACGGGTTTTCGAGGACCAGCGGGCGTTCGAGTACGTTCTGGACATGTTCGATGTTCGCGCAAACGGTGTCGAGCGCTTCCTCGGTGAAGGGCAGCGGGAGCAGGTCATGGGAATTGACCTCCCCGACGCGCGACCAGCTCAGATGGTCGGAGACCCACAATGGCCGGACCCGGTCGGCGAGCGCTTTAAGGCGTTCAAGATAGTCGGAGCGGACGCCATCGGCCGAGCCGATCGACATCGAAACGCCGTGCATCGCAACCGGCCAGCGCTCGCGCACCTCGTCGAGAACGTGGAGCGGGCGCCCGCCGGCCACCATGAAATTCTCGGAGATGATCTCGACGAAATCGACAGGAACGGATTCGGTCAGGTAGTTCTGGAAATGCGGGATGCGCAAGCCGAGCCCGAAACCGTGAAATGGTGCGATTGTTTCTTCCGGCACAGACATACTCCGATAGGTGTGCCGGGCCCGGACGGGACGGAGGGACAGCCCGGCACATGACGGAATTCGAGGGGCAACGTCCGGCGGTTACAATGGGACCGAAAGTTTCGCGTCGCTGTTCATAGCAAGCGCCCGGAACCGGCTCGGTTGGCTACCAACGGAGCAGCCGAGGCCCGATGACCGCACCGATTAGCGTCGCTGCGCCGAGGCCGAGCGAGTACCAGAGCAGCACAAAGCCGGGCGATGTCTCGGCGCAGTGCAGCGCGTATATGGAGGCACCAGTGGCGCCCGCGACCAACCCAGCCGCTGCGCCGGCCGCTTCAAGCCGTGTCGGGGCAAGATGCGTCATCGCTCGCACCAAGCCAACGAAAACGGGCACGGACAACAGCGTCACATAGAGCGGGCACTGAAACCAGCTCGACCCCATCCAGAAGGAAGCGGAACCGCCATCGGGAGCGATGGCCCACTGCATGGCCGTCACCAATGCCAGAAGCGCGACCGGAGGCCAAAGGAGACGGGTCCAGTGAAAGTCGCCGGTGCCTGGCTGGCTCAGCCGTTCGAGTACGAAAAAGCCGAGCGAGGCAATCGAAGCGGTATAGAGCAATTTCACCCAAAAGCTCATCGTCGCGGCCGCTTCCAACAGGTCGCCGCGTGCGCCAAGCGAAGGCCAGAACAGGAGTACGGCGGTCGCAAGGACCGCGCCCCAGATCAGGCCCCGGCGCAGGAAAGTGCGCGGGCCGTGCGGGGGCACGGGCTGCAGGTTTCTGGAAAGCTCCGCAATCAACACTTCGGTATTCATCAAATGCTCCGTCGAACACTCGGTCGACGGGCCTCCACGCCGCGAGTCTTGACACTACATTCGCAGCCGCGAGGCAATCGGTTACGCTGGGGCCAGGCCGGGGGGTCGATATGGGTTCAGGCAGAACCAGAGGATGCGCCTGAAAAAGCCCAACGGCGCATCCGCCGAACACCTTTGCGCGTGTCTTGACGTCGGACATGACCCCGTTTCGGTTGGGGGGGCGGAGCCTGTGCCCCGCCCTGAAACGGCGTGTTGCCGCCTCCTCAAGTGCGCCTCTCGGTCAATCCGCCGCCTGACTAGGCTATGCTTGATCCCTTCCGCTGGACCGAGTTTACAAACAGGACCAACGAGGCGGCCAGGAGAACGGCATCTTTCAAGAGGAACTGACCGGGCGCCGCCGAAATTGCGGGGAAGCCGCCCGCGGTTTGCTCGGCCACGCCAGGCGTGCTCACGAAGAACGTCAATGTTATGGCGTAGGTCGCGATCGACATCGCAGCGCCGAGAGCCGAAAAAGCGGAGCGAAAGGCGCCAGCAATCAGGGCGGCTGCCGTCGCGAGTTCGATCACACCAATGACGTAGCTTTGCCCCTGGACGCCGAACATGTTGAGCCAGTGCATGACGGGGCTGTTGTCGATGAATGGTGCAATCCCGTTTGCCTCATAGGCGGTGAATTTCATCCCGCCAAACCATAGGAATACGATGACCAGTGCCCAGCGCAGGAACGCGAGATCGTTCCGGTTGTGCTCCGCGACTCGAAAATCGTAGCTGTCAAAGATTCTCATACTTTCAGTCCTTTCATAAGCGAATTGGTGTGATGTCGCGTCCCACCCGCTTCTCAGGGGGCCGTCGTCATTTGATCGAGCACGCCCGTTGCGGCGTTCGGATGGGAGGCACCGGATTGGTTGATCGAGCGCCCGCTCGTGCATTCATGCTCCGATACGTGGAATGTATGCGGCGCGCATATATCCTCGTTTGAGGCTTGTCTATATGCGTCGCGCATATAAATGGAGGCGATGGATATGAACCGTGACCGGAACACGATCGGGGCCTTCGCCTTATTGATCGGAGACGAAATTGCCCGTGTGGTCGCGTCCAAGGCACCAGATGCCGGCCCGACTGCCGCAGCGCTGGCGCTTTTGGATCATGAGCCGGGGCTGTCGATCAGGACGCTCTCAGCCGGGGTCGGCCTATCTCATGCAGGCACTGTTCGACTTGTCGACCGACTGGTCTCCGAGGGGCTGATCGAACGACGGGGACATGCGGACGACAGCCGCGTTCGCTCGCTCTATCTGACCCCGTCGGGGGAGCAGGCCTCAGCCGCTGTGCTTGACGCCAGAAGCGAAGCGTTGGCGTCCAGCCTGGACGTCCTGAGCGCGGATGAGGTTGCCATCTTGGCGGATATGTCTCGGCGAGTCCTCCGCGCCCGCTTGCGCGATTCAGACCATTCGTATCGCATCTGCCGCCTGTGCAAGCATGATGCCTGCGCGAACTGCCCGATCGATGCTGAATTGAAGGAGCGCGCTGAAAACGTCGCCGATTGATTGCTCGCGCGGGCGGATGAGGCGTCCGCATCGAGCGCCGCAGCTGCGGAGAGGTCGATAGTCTCGAGGAAATCGCGTGAGTAGGCGAGACTTGCTGTAACCCAAGGTCGTTCAAGACCGAATGACGCGATGTGCCGCGTAAGCAAAGTCAAGAAAGCGGCGCTGTGTGGCGGGACAGCCCCTCACTTCCCGCCACACACATTTTTTCCAGACGGGAGCGCCAGAGTGACGGATTTCTCCATCTCGATCATCCAGGCGCCGCCCGTCTTCCTCAATCTCGCCGCCAGTATGGACCGGGCGGAGGAACTGATCCGTGATGCGGCCCGGCTTGGCGCCACGGTTGTGGTGTTCCCGGAAGCCTGGTTGCCCGGCTACCCGGTATGGCTGGACGAGAGCGCCGGAGCGGCGCTTTGGGGGCATCGCCCCGCGGAGTTGTTGTTTCGTATATTGTTCGCGAACTGCCCGGTCTTGGAAGGACCGGAAATCGCGCGACTTGCCGATCTTGCGGCGGAACTGTCCGTCGAGATCGTCATGGGCATTCAGGAACGGCGCGGCTCGAGCATCTACAATAGCGTCGTTCGCGTGACCCCGAGCGGATGGCGCGATATCCACCGCAAGGTCATGCCAACGCATAATGAGCGGCTGATCTGGGCGGCCGCCGACGGCAGCACCTTGAGGCCCTGGCCCGGAACGCACGGACCTGTCGGCGCACTTATCTGTTGGGAGCATTGGATGCCGCTCGCCAGGGCGGCACGGCATCAACATGGCGAGGTTTTGCATTTCGCCTTGTGGCCCGCAGTGACGGAACTCCACCTTCTTGCAAGCCGTCACTATGCTTTCGAAGGCCAATGCTATGTCGCCGCGGCGGGCACCGTCCTGACCCGGCACGATGTGCTCGAAGGGTTCGATAGCCTCGATACTGCCGAACCCGGTGCGCGTTTGATGTTGGAGGCGATCCCCGCAGAGCGCGAATTGCTGAAATCGGGGGGAAGCGCCATCATCGGCCCTGATGCCTCGATTGTCGCGATCGCCGCGAGCGGGGATACTTCGACGCTCTCCGCCACGATCGATCCGGACAAGCTGGCCGAAGGGCGCCTCTATCTCGACACCGCGGGTCATTATTCGAGGCCCGACATCTTCGAGCTGCTTGTGGATACGCGAGAACGGCCGGGCGTGCGATTCACCAACTGAGACAATGGCCCGCGTTCGAGCGAGGGAACTGTAACCGCGGCGCCGATGTCAGCGAATTCCAGAGCATCAAGCAACATGCCCGAGAGGAACGAAACCGTGCAGACCCAGACCAGCCAGCGGGCGCTTTCCGGCGCACTTCCGTTCATCGGTTCCGGCGTGGCGCTCATCGTCATGCTCACCTTCGGCACGATCTCGATCGCAGGCGCCATGATGGGTGTGATGCCGGGCTACTGAAAGGAACCGTGATGCGCGCTCCAGCCCTTATCCTCGGTTTGCTCGCCTTTGGCGCGGGCGTCATGGGCGTGATCGAGTCGGGCCGCGGCGATGCCCAAACGGCGTCGCCCCGGCGTGGCGGTCCTGTTCTGGTCGAACTGTATCAGAGTCAGGGGTGCTCGAGTTGTCCGCCGGCGAACGCCAATCTGAACGCGCTCGCCGATCGTCCTGATGTCGTGGCCCTGTCCTTCGGCGTCACCTATTGGGACTATCTCGGTTGGCGCGACAGCTTTGCTACGCCGCAATTCACGCAGCGGCAGTGGGATTATTCGCGCTACAATCGTCTGGGCAATGTCGCGACCCCGCAGATTTGGATCAACGGCAGCAAGACGGTCATCGGCAACAGCCGAGCCGAACTCGACGCATCGATCCGCGCGGCACGCAATGACGGCCCCCCGCTCACAATCGCGAACGGCAAGATCAACGTCGGCTCAGGTCGCGCTCCAGCGGGCGGCGCCGATATCTGGATCGCCAACTATGACCCTCGAACGGTCCAGGTCGCGATCAGGGCCGGCGAGAACGGCGGCCGAACGCTCCCGCATCGCAACATCGTTCGCCGGCTGACCAAAATCGGGCATTGGAATGGAAGCGCCAACAGCTTTGCGCTGCCGCAGGCCGCCCCAGGTTTGGCAACAGCCGCGTTCTTGCAGGCTGGACGGGGTGGTCCTGTGCTGGCCGTAACCAAGGCAAGCTGAGCTGTAACCTCTTCGAGAGTCAGATCGAAGCTCGCTTCGTCTCCAACCAACCACGGAATTGCGATCATGACCTTTCTTCGCGTGCTGCCTCTTGCGGCGCTTGCTGTTATTGCTGCTCCGGTTCAGGCGCAGCCGGTTCAACCATTCAGCCTGGCGGCTCTTAAGGCTGCTCAGGCGGCCGGTAAGCCCGTCCTGGTGGATGCCTTTGCGCCCTGGTGTCCCACTTGTCGCGCCCAGGCGCCGACGATCGAAAAGCTTGCCAAGGATCCTGCATACAAAAACCTGATCATCCTTCGCCTCGACTATGACAATCAGGCGGCCGAGAAGAGGGTGCTTGGGATCACGAAGCAAAGCACGCTGATCGCCTACAAAGGAAACCGGGAAGTCGGCAGGATCGTCGGCATTACGGATCCTGCGCAGTTGAAGGCGTTCGCCGCAAAGCCCCTGCGCTGACGCCATGCGCTTCGATCGTCGCGCCGTCATTGCAAGCCTCGGAGCGGTCGCGGTCGGCGGCGCTTCCTTAGGCGAAGCCATCACGGCTCCGAGCTATGAAGACCCGGACGACATGTATGCCGCGCTCGGCCGCCAACCCCAACAGGTGCTGAAGATCGGTGGTGGGACGATACGGGTCGTTTTCGCCGACGGCGCGCCCGGGCTTGCTCGCAAGCCGGTTCTAACCTGGGTGCGCACGGCGGCCCTGGCGGTGACGGCCTATTTCGGACGCTTTCCGGTCGAGGATTTCGGTCTGCTCGTCATCGCCGACTCATCCGATAAGGTCGGTCACGCGACGACGTTCGGCTACGCCGGTTCCGCTACCAGGATTCATGCCGGGACCGGGGCCGCAAGCGCCGCGTTCCGCGATGACTGGGTGCTTGTCCATGAAATGGTCCACACCGCGCTTCCCGATCTGCCACGCCGCGCTCTGTGGCTACAGGAGGGAAACGCGACCTATGTTGAGCCGATCGCGCGCGCGATGGCCGGCCAGCTCCCTGCCGCGGAGGTGTGGCGTCAGCTGGTCACGGGTCTGCCGAAGGGCAGTCCGCAACCTGGTGACGGCGGCATGGACGGCACCCGTGCCTGGGGCCGGCTCTATTGGGGTGGTGCCGCATTCTGGCTCCTCGCGGAGATCGCCATCTATCGCGATACCATGGGCAAGCGTTCACTCCGCGACGCGCTTCGTCGCATCAATCGCATGAGCGGCGGGAACACCACGGACTGGTCGCCCGAGCAGCTCATGATGGTCGGAGACCAGGCGGTCGGCACCAATTCGCTGATCGATCTCTATACCCGCTTCGCCGCGTCGCGGGTGGATCCCGATCTCGCCGATCTGTTCCGTCAGCTTGGTGTCAGCCGGCTCGGCGATGGCGCGATCTCTTTCGATGATCACGCACAATTGGCTCAGCTGCGACGAGGGATAACGTCCGCGCCGCGGTAAGCTGGAGCGGGATCCCTGGTGGATGCTCGCTGAGATTGTCGACCGCGATCAAAATTTGATTGGGCGAAGAGCAAGACCACCATCATCGACGGATGGCCAATCCGCGGCCGGCGCAGCGTGTTTTGTGTGATTGGGAAATGGCGATCGCTCGGCTCTCGAGCGTTTCGCGATGCCGGGCCGCAGGGGCAGTCCGACCCGGCATCGTCTTACGGACTGCCGCCACTGGTTGAGCGACAGGAGTCACCGCCCATCGGGCAGCGGCGTCGTCGGCTGAAGGGAGGGTAACGGCCGCGACACTATGGTATTCGACGCCGTGGCGATTCAGGTTACGCGCTTCGGCAGTTTTTTGCCGATCTCGATCAGCGCTGGAATTCAGCTTTTCGAAATGGCGCGATGCTCGGTCCAATTCTCGATCACAGCGAAATGGCGATCCCGCATCGGTGCCAGGATTCTCACATCCCATGCCGACTGCTTGGGTCGCCGTGCGGGCATCACTCCGCTTCAAAACATTTGTGCCGCTGTCGACCTCTGGCAAATGCAATAGCGGCACGGAGCGCCCTTTCGGGCGATGCCGTGCCGCTGGGTATCTGGATGCCGGCGCTGGAGCGCCGACGGTAAGCCGTTATCAATCGGCCGCATAATCCTTGTTCGCCTTGCCGCGCACCGGATCGATCCCGAGCAGATGGTCGAGCGAAAACTTGCCGCCGCCGCGGAATATGATCGGAAGGAGCAATCCGGCCCAGCTCAAGTGCGTCGGCCAGGCGTCGGGATAGACGAACACTTCGATGACCGTCGTCATGCCGAGCAGCCCGAGAGCCGCGACACGGTTGAACAGGCCGAGCACAAGCAGGATCGGGAACAGATGCTCCTGATAGGTCGCGAGATGAGCCGCAATGTGGGGCGGGATCAAGGGGATGCGATAGTCGGTCTCGAACAGCGAGTAAGTGCTGTCGGTGATATGAAGAATGCCATCAACCTTGGTGCGGCCGGACATGAAGAACACTCCGGCAACGCCGAAACGAGCGACGAGCAAGAGGATCGAGCCCGGAAGTTGATCGAGTTTCTGGCCGATACGGGCATAGATGTTCATGGATTTTCTCCCTGTTGGATATGTCCGGCAAAGGCGCCGGCCGAAAGCAAGGTCGCGAAGATCGCGGCGACATCGCCGCCTTCGCTGGCGGCGTTCTCTGCTGCGGTTGCGAGCGTCGAGCCGGCAAGGAAGGCGCGCGTAGGCGCGCCGATCACCCGGACCTCAATCGCATCGGCCGGGCGGGTGATGAGGAACTGCTCCGGCGCCCAGATGAGCGTATCGAGGGCTTCGGGCGGCGCGTCGGCCTGATGAGCAAGCCACAGGCTTGCAGCGGGCGACTGGCTCTGTCCGGTCCGTGTCGCCGGATGCCAGCGCAGTGCCGCATCTGGATCGATGCCCGCTGCGAGCGCTTCGGGATCGAGAAGGCCTTCGTCCGCCGCGAACAGCGCATCCGTCACCAGGCGCTCAAGCGCAGCAACGGCGCCGAGATAGGATGCTTCGGCAAAGGGAGTCCAGGCATCGACAAATGCCGGAAATCTGGAGCCATAAAGGCACAGGCGCGCTTCCGCCGGCGGTGACACTTCGACATAGGCCGTTGCGCAGGCTGCGAAGGCGTCCTCGCCAACCAGTGCCGCCACGACCGGGTAGTTGGCGAACAGAGCGTCGCGCGCGGCCTTTGTTGCAGTGTTGCGGTGCACGGCCAGGGCACGTCTGATCGCCGGGTCGGACGCTCGTTCCGGCGAAGCAAGCATCGCACCGAACCCTTGCTGAAATGAGCGAGCGTCAAGCATCGACCGGCATCCGTTGTTCGAGCAGCCGATGCGCGCGGTCGCGCTCAAGCATGAGTTCGTTGAACTGGGGGATCTCGTCGTCGCGTTCGATGATCGTCGGTCGCGGGCCAATCCGGTCGATCAGCCGCTGATAGAGCAGCCAGACAGGATCGGAGACCGAAGCGTCATGGCTGTCGATCAACAATCCGCTGGTCGGGTCGGGATCGGGACGGTGCCCGGCGAGATGGATCTCGCCCACGATCGACGCCGGGATTGCATCGATCCGCGCCTCGGCCGAGAAATTGAGGTTCGCCGCACTGACGAAGATGTTGTTCACGTCGACGAGAAGGCCGCAGCCGGTCCGCGTCGCGAGCTGCGAAAGGAAGGCAGCCTCATCGAGTTCGTGTCCGGGCAGATCGACATAAAGTGATGGATTCTCGACCATGATGGCCCGGCCGAGCGCATCTTGGACGCGCGCGACATTGTCGGCCGTGATGGCGAGCGCCTCGCGTGTCCGCGGAAAGGGTAGGAAATCGGCGTGATGCGCGCCTTCCCATTTCTGCCATGCGAGATGATCGGAGACAGCGGCCGGCTGGATTCGATCGACGAGGCGTCGCAGAAGCGTCAGATGCTCCGGTGTCGGCGGTTCGGCCGAGGCAAGCGATAGGCCGACGCCGTGCAGCGAGATCGGGAATTGCGAGGCAAGCGCGACGAGCGCCCGCAAGCGCGGCCCCCCGTCCACCATGTAATTCTCCGCGTGCACCTCGAACCACAGGCCCGGGTTTCGCGCCGTCAGCGCTTCATCGAGATGCTCGAGCTTGAAGCCCAGGCCTGCGGTCATGGACATGGCACCGATCCTTACGCTTTGGGGGTCAGCGAGCCGTAGCCCTTGGGCGTCTTGATTTTGGTGCAGGTGCCGGCAGGCACCAGCTTCCAGGCGTCGCGCTGATAGTCGATCTTCGACGTGCCCGCGCAGGTTGTGCCGGCGCCAGCCTTGCAGTCGTTCTTGCCGGCCTTGGAAACGCCGTAGCACTTTTCCATCGGCTTCTTGGCTTGAGCATGCGCCGCGGTGGTTGCGCCGGCAGCGAGCGAGGCGAGCAGCAGCGCGCTGAGCGCGGCGGTCTTACGATTGGTCATGACAGTCTCCTTCAATCAGCCTCACGTGCGACGACCTCCGGGAAGGCGATCGCCGCACGGTGGTCCGGGAGGCTGATTGAGTCGGACCACGATGTTGGGTCCGCTGGAGGCTGGCCGACGGTTACACTTGCTCAGGCAAAATAGAATTTATCGAAGTCTGTAACCGGCGCCGCATCACGCTCGAAAACCGCCATGCCATCTGGCGAAACATCACCTCTATTCAGGAGTATCTCATGAAGACCTTCAAGACCGGCGCCGCCATCGCCTCCGCCGCTGCCATGCTCGCTCTCGCCGGCGCTGCGACCACCGCTCCGGCTTATGCCGCGGGCAAGGCCAAGGTGCAGCCCTGTTACGGCGTCAATTCGTGCAAGGGCACGTCGGACTGCAAGTCGGGCAACCACGACTGCAAGGGCCAGAACAGCTGCAAGGGCCAGGGTTTCAAGGACATCACCGCCAAGGCCTGCAAGGCACAGGGCGGCAGCCTCACCCCGAAGGCCGGCTAATTCTCCGTGCCGCCCGGTCGCCAAGCCGGGCAAGTTCTCGAGCCGCTCGTCAGTCCTGTGCTGGCGAGCGGCTCTTTATTTGTGCCGCAATGATCAATCAATGTGATCGCGCCTCCAACCCACAGTGCTTCACCGTGACAGCGAACTGTCTGGCAGAAACTCGACCCGCTAGTCGGCATTGGAAGCGCTTGCCGCGTCTCGCGTTAGCCGCCGAGCGACGAAAGATCGCGCCAGCCGTAGGCATCCTCTATGAGGGCGGCGTCGTGCACGCCGTCGATTTTCTCGTCCACGACAATGCCACCGAGCTTTTCGTAGAAGGCTCGCGCAGGGGCGTTCCCGCGTAAGACCCACAGACTTGCGGCGAACTCCCCGCTAAATCCCTTGCCGGTCAGGGAAGCATCGCGTTGTTTCCCGCAAGAGCCGAAGCCGACCACACACCCATGATTCTCGGCGATGACGACGGCAGTACAACCGTATTCATCTGGGGCCTTGAGAATATTGCCCCACATCGCCGTTCTCGCGTCGACCGATAGCCCCGCCAACATCTCGCCTGGAACGAGGCCGGTATATGTCTCGTGCCATGAAGCGACATGTAACGCCCCAAGCGCTGCGGCGTCCGCATGGGTAGCTTGGCGGAGCGAAACGGCGACCATGCAATCTCTCGGGTTCAAGTCCAGGTATCCGAGCATGATCCTCGCGACGCGGTCAGGCAAGAATCCAGCCCAATCCGGTCACTATCCGGATTGCTGCGTCAGGCTGGTGATGAACGGCGGAATCAGCGGCAACGATGGCAACGGCATTGAAGTAAGCCAGATTGCGAAATTAATGTAGCCGAGCGCGAATATCACCAGCGCGAAATACGTGGCAGGATCACCCTCGCAATCAATGTGATCGTGCCCACGCCGAGCGAGTACCAAAACACGATGTAGAACGGATCATCACTGGGACAGTGGAACGCGAAGATCAACGCGCCCCACGTCGCCGCAGCGACGCCTACCGCGACGGAGCTCGCTTGCCTGTCGGTGGGCGCGCCGCGGCGCATCATCACGCCGAGCGCAATCACCGGCGGGATCGACAGGATGCTCATGACCGTGAGGCATTCGACACCCATGCGCCACATCAGGCGCGTCGCGAGCGCGTCCACGCCCTGGCCTGCTGCATCAATCACCCAGCCGGCAAGAAAGAGGCCCGCGACAACTGCGAGCCAGCGGCGCAGCCCCGAGCGCGGTGAAGAAACGGGATTGAACGAGCCGAGTGCGATATGGACGCCGAAGGCCGCCAAAAGGGCGAGGCCTCCCATCTTCCACCAGAATGCCGCGCGACCAAGGGCCGCCGCCGCATCAGGGCGCAGCGTGCCGAGCGCCAGGAACCCGGCGAGCTCGATCGCTGCCAGACCGAGCAAAATGGCCAACTGACGACGCGGATTCGACCGGCGCACCGGGCGCAGATCGCCAACCAGCTGATCTATCAGAAAATCACTCGGCATCGGGCTGCTTCTGAACGATCGCGGCCAGTCGCGCCAGCCCACGATGAATGTTCACCTTGATCAGCGATCCGGACTGGCCGGTCCGCGCGGACGCTTCCTCGACGGAAAAACCTTCAATCTTCACGAGTCGAATGGCCTCAGCCTGAGCCGGCTTTAGTTCGGTCATCAATTGGGCCAGGACCACAGAACTCGTCACGCTGCTCTCATGGTCCTCGACCGCGATGTCGTCCGGCAGTTCTTCCGTCGTCGCTCGTCCCATCGACCGGAGGCGATCGATCCATTTGTAACGAGCCACCGCGACAAGCCAGGGCTTGAACGGGCGTTCGGGATCATAGGTATGACGCTTGTCGTGAATCGCGATCAGCGCATCCTGCACGGCATCCTCGACCATGGCCGGCGGCAGACGACGGGCATAGAACCGGCATAGCCATTTCCTCAGCTCGTCGAGGAGCCGCCTGTATGCCCCGGCATTGCCCTGCTGGGCCGCGACCATCAAGCGGCTCCATTCTTCCTCTGGCGCGTTCATGACTGGCACCGCAGGAAATCGGGCGAGCTCTGCCGTCTGGCGGGCGGTCTGGGGGCTAGGGTCAAGGCGCACGGATACGCATTCGCTTCAAATCGTGGTCGGGTTACACGCGGCATTCGCAAAAAGTGCGCGGCAGCTCTTCGACGAGCCGCGGCAACGGCCGCGCCCTTACACATCAACCATCTCCTGATGATCACGGGTTTTCCGCAACTTGGTCGGGTCCATCCCAAAGGCATTCCGAAAGGCGCGGCTGAAATGGCTGCGACTGATGAAGCCGACACGATTGGCGACGATCGACACCGGAAGCTGCGTGGAAAGCAGCAGGTTGCGAGCATGGTCGAGGCGTGTGCGTGCCACGAATTCCATCGGCGGAGATCCTACGGTCTCAGCGAACACCTTGGCGAACTTGGAACGGCTCATGCCCGCGCTCCGGGCGAGACCCACCAAGGTGTGATTGGCAGCCGGATTTTCCATGACCTGGGCGACGGCCCGCGCGAGCGATGGACCCTCGAATAGTCCGGGCAATGCCCTTCGCGATCCTTGCCTCTCCGCAAATCGCCGGATCGCGAGAATCAGGCAGCTTTTCATAAGCGAGGCAATTAGCGCCTTGCTACCAATCGACGTGATCCGAGTCTCGAGCAATATCCGTTCGAACGCGCTGCGGACGAACGGCTCGTCGGCGAGCAACGAGTAGATTGGCTCCTTGAGTCCATCAAACGGCCCGAACGATCCCGCGAAATCCGCCGTTATCTGCCCACATGCGATGAGCACGCTGGCAGGCTCGCCCAGAGAGGCATCATAATGCATCAAGCCATCGCGCCGCCGACTACAGGTTTCCGATGGACTGAACATGGAGGAGGGCGCTGGCGAGCCGCCGATGATCTGCCTGACAAGAGGCGGAACCAAAACAATCCCGCCCTGCGGAACCGTCATGATCGGGTCATCGCCGATGCTGAGGTGCAAGCTGCCCGCGAGCACGAAATGGACTTCGATCTGTTCTAGCGGCGGAATCTCGATCGCCGAACTCGAAGCAAATTCGCATACCGCGAATTCCTTCACGTCCACCGCGAGGACGGCTAGAATCTGATCGAGTGCCGACTGTGCCATAGCTACCTCATGTGTGCCGTATCGTCAGAATGATTCCAGACGATTCGCAACGGAAGGCAAGTTTCGGACGATCAGGCACGCCGACGGATGATCCGCAACTTCGGGCGGCGCGAGCGCACCGTTTCTTATGGTCGGCGCTGTTTGGCTGCGCGATGAGACTCGCCTATTCTGCTGGCTGGTCCATGGCTGTCTCGCCCCGGGCCGTGTCGGCATCAAGTCCGGTGATGAGGCGCGCACCGCGATCGAACGTGATGTAGTTCCACAGCCAGTTCGCGCCCACGACCAAGCGGTTGCGAAAGCCGACCAGGAAATAGATGTGCGCAGTCGACCACAAGAGCCAGGCGAATAGTCCGGAGAAGCGAAGCCATCCCAGATCGACGACAGCATTCTTGCGTCCGATCGTCGCGAGACTGGCATAGTGCCTGTACCGGAAGGGAGGCGGTAGCCGTTTTTCGCCAAGTTTGGCGGCTATTCGCCGTGCGGCATACTGGCCCTGCTGCTTTGCCGCTGGCGCAATGCCTGGGACCGGCACCGCGCCGGCGCTCGTGACAGCTGCGGTATCTCCGACGACAAAGACATTCGGCCTTCCGGGCACCTCCAGATTGCTGTCGACGATGACACGGCCTGCCCGGTCCGACTCCACGCCCAGCCAGGCCGCCGCAGGCGACGCCTTGACGCCGGCGGCCCAGACGATCGTTGCCGCGCGGATCCGTTCACCGTTTACGACCACACCGGCCTCATCGACCTCAGTTACGCGACCGCCGACGCGCACTTCGACCCCGAGATCGCGCAACGCCCTTGCCGCGGCTGCGCTCAGTTTCTCGGGGAAGGATGCGAGCAGTCTCGGACCCGCCTCGATCAAAATGATCCGGACGCATGTTCGCGTGATGAAGCGGAAGTCCATGTCCGCGGCGTGCCGCGTCAGCTCGGCAATCGCGCCCGCCATCTCGACGCCCGTGGGGCCGCCGCCGATTACCAGAAAGGTGAGGAATTCGCTGCGCTCCTCGACATTCTCCTGACGATTGGTTTCCGCCTGCTCGAGCGCGAGCAAGATCCGTCGGCGGACATGGAGCGCGTCGTCGATCGTCTTGATACCAGGTGCATGCCGCGCCCAGTCGCCGTGGCCGAAATAGCTGTGGGTCGCGCCCGTCGCCAAGATGAGGGCGTCATAGTGCGTCGTCGCCCCCGTGGTGAGGATGATCCGGCGACGCTGGTGATCGATGCCCTCGACGCCATCGAGCAACACGCGGGTGCGCGGGTGCTTTTTTACGATCGAGCGCACCGGAGCCGCGACATCCGCCGGCGACAAGCCGGCAGTCGCGACCTGGTAGAGCAGCGGCTGAAACAGATGGTGGTTCTGCCGGTCGATCAAGGTAACATCGATGGGATGGCGCGCGAGTTCGGCGCACGCTGCGAGACCGGCAAAACCGGCGCCGACGACCACAACATGTGGCGTGTCCGATTGGGCGCCTTCGTCGCCGGACCCTATCCGTCCCCAATCCACAATGATCTCCCGACTGCGTCAAACCATCTGCGGTTTCGCGTCGGGGGGACATCTGGTTACGGTGGGAGTCCCTTCTGCGATGGCGGTTAGTGCGCGAGCCGGGCAACAGACGAGCAATTTTCTTCGGCGCCTGTAACCTTTTAGTCGCCGTGCCGAACATCCGGGCATGCGCGTTTTCTGTATCTCTCGGGGCCGGCATCGTCGGCGCACGCACCTTATGGTTTTTCGAGCGGCGAGCTGCGCCTGCCTGCTCGTTCCAGCGAGTGCGAACGCGCAGGCAGCCGCTGCCCCCGGACAATTCGCGCTGAAGGTCAGTGGCTACGCCAATGGCACCGTCGCCGACACCACATCGCAGCCCGACGCCGGCGGGGGCGGTCTGGCCGAGACCGAGGTGGAGATCACACCCCAATACCGCACCCCGGGCGGAACGGTCCTTGCCTTTCGCGGTGTCGCCAATGCCCAGGGGCTGGCTAGCAACGCATCCTCGTCCTATCGGCTGTCGATCCCTGAGGCGAGCCTGTTCGTCATCGGAGACTTTGGGCGGATCGAAATCGGCGAGCGGGCAGGATTTCCGCAAAGCCTGGTTGGCTTTACGCCGTCCGAGATCGCGTTCACGACGCCGGGCTTTGGTCCGGAATCTGGCGCGCGCCTCGATCCGAATGGGCGCTTGCCGACCAGCTTCCTGCCCCGCGGATTGGGATCGCGGATCAATGCGCTGACCTATCTCGGCTATGCGGCGCGCGTCTATGGCGATGCGTCGCCAAAGATCATCTATATCTCGCCGCGCTCGAAGAGTGGATTCTACGGTGCCGTTTCCTATACGCCCGAGACCGTGCGGCCTGCGGGCTTCAATGTCGCCAATGGCGCCACCGCGCCGTCCGGTGCGATCGCCTCCTCATTGGCGGATCCCCGCTTCCGCAACGTCGTCCAGGCGGCGATCGTCTGGAACCATAGGACCGAACTGGTAGATCTCTCGATCGGCGCGACCTATTCGCGCGCAACTGCTGACACCCCCGCAACGTCGCTCGCGCCGCTCCGGCGATCCGATTCATTAAGCGGTGGCATCAGCGCGACCTTCCGCGACACAGTTTCGATCGGAATCAGCGGAACCTATGATGGCTGGTCCCGGGTCGCGCAGCCAACAGCCGGTGGGCGCCGCGCGACCAGGCCATACGGAATTGTTGCGAGCGCGGATTACGTGCGCGGCCCCTGGACCTTCGGCGGATATTATCAACACGCGACAGCTGACAGCCAAACGCTGATCGTCTCCCGTGACACTGTCGACGTCGGCGAGTTTGGCGCGTCCTACCTGCTGGATCGCAACCACGATCTGTTGGGGCAGAGGTTCCATACGGACGTGAAGCTCTTCGCGAGCGTCTATCTCTACCGCTTCGCAAGCGCCGCGAGCGCGGCCGACCAATTGCGGCAATCGGGTCAGGTGTTCCTCACAGGCGCCCGCTTCTCTTTCTACTGACCTTCTCGACAGGGAGACAATCGATGAACAAGGCTACCACTATCGTCAGCGCCGCGGGACTCTTTGCCGCGGTCGCCATCGCGGCGAATGCCGCGCACGGCCAGGTCAACGTGCCAAAGCCCACCTACAAATTCGAAAAGTGCTATGGCGTCGTGAAGGCAGGCGAAAATGACTGCTTCGGGCCGGCAAACGCTTGTGGCGGAACGTCAAAGGCCGATCGTCAGGCCGATGCCTGGATTTATGTGCCGGCCGGGACGTGCAAGAAGATCGCCGGAGGGTCGACTGCGCCCGTGAAGTCCTGATGCACCGGGCACCGGGCGCCGACTGGGTCGGGATCGGATTGCGCGGTCCCTATCATGCGGAATTTAGCGATCCCGAGAACGACCCCGCCATCGACTGGCTGGAGATCCATGCCGAAAACTATTTTGATCGGTCTGGCCCTCGGTATCGCTCGCTCGTGGCGATCGCGGATCGCTATCCTATCAGTGTGCATGGCGTGGGATTGTCGCTCGGCTCGGCCGAGCCGGTCGATGAGGACCATCTCGAGCGTCTCGCCGCGCTCGTCGATGGTGTCGGTGCGTGCCAGATCTCCGAGCATCTCGCATGGTGTCGGCTCGGAACGATCTACTACAACGATCTCCTGCCTCTCCCGTTGAACGAGGAGGTACTGGATGTCGTCTCGCGCAATGTCGAACGGACGCAGTGCCGGCTCGGCCGAAATATCCTGATCGAAAATCCTTCAGCATATGTGGATGTCCCGGGCGGGACGATGAGCGAAGGGGCCTTTCTGAAACGGCTCGTCGAGCGGACCGGCTGCGGATTGCTTGCCGATCTCAACAATCTGGTCGTCTCGGCTGGCAATCTGGGTCGGTCCCCGCTTGATTGGCTTGAGGAGGTTCCGCTGCAATCGATCGGTGAAATCCACCTTGCTGGCCATGAATCGGATGCCGCCGGCAGCGGCTTGCTGGTCGATACCCATGGCAGCGACGTCGGCGAGGGTGTGTGGACACTCTACGCCAATCTCGTCGCGCGCATCGGTCCGAGGCCCACGATCATCGAGCGCGACTGCAATTTCCCGCCGCTCCGCACGCTGCTGGCAGAGGCGGACCGAGCAAGCGCCATTCTCGGGTGCTCCCCACGATGACGGGCTGTAGCCTCGCCGAATTTCAGTCGCGCTTCGCTGACGGGCTGCTTGCAGATGCGCCCACCCCCGGCGCCTCCGCCGCCGTTCGCGGCTACGCTATTCACGCCCGCAATGTCCGAAACTCACTCGTAGCGGCGCTCGAACAGTGCTTTCCTGTGGTCCGCACGCTCGTGGGGGACGCCTTTTTTGCCGAGGCGGCGCGCCAATTCATCGGAAGCTCTCCGCCGACCAAATCGTGGCTGACGGCCTATGGCGACGGCTTTCCGAAATTCTTGTCAGAATATCGGCCCGCATCGGAACTGCCGTACCTCGCCAACGTCGCGGAGCTGGAACGCGGCCGGATCCGCGCGGTGTTCTCAGAGGACGCGGCGGCAATCGATCTGC
The DNA here is from genome assembly GCF_040049155.1 of Sphingomonas silueang. Classification (NCBI taxonomy): domain Bacteria; kingdom Pseudomonadati; phylum Pseudomonadota; class Alphaproteobacteria; order Sphingomonadales; family Sphingomonadaceae; genus Sphingomonas; species Sphingomonas silueang. The sequence continues at coordinate 17,551 of NZ_JBDZDK010000011.1, read as the reverse complement.
AGGCGCTTACGCTGCTTTCGCCGGCCGTGCTCATGGAGCTGACGGTAGATATCCATCCGTGCGCGACGATCATCCCGACCGACTTTCCGATCTATCGAATCTGGATGGCTCATCAGGATCCTGACGGTCTCGAGCAATTGGCGACGGTCCCGCCCGGCCCGGGCAACGAGATCGTACTTGTCACGCGGACGGTGGACGGCGAGGCGCTGGTCAGTCGCTTCGAGGCGGCGCGCGCGACATTTCTCATCGCGCTGGCGAATGGTGTCCCGCTGGGATCGTCGTGGAGCCAGGCATTGAACGACGATCCGGAATTCGATCTGACATCTGCGTTGCGCGAGCTGGCTATGCTGCGCGCGTTCGGTCCGTCGAGCATATAGCCCTGCCGTCGGCGATGGGGCTATGATCGATGCGGGCGAACGCGGACCGGACTGCTGCGTCAGATGGAGGTCGTGAGATCGGTCAGCCAATCGGGAGAGACGGTTAGAATTGCGCCCTCGATGATGTGGTCGGTGCCGGTGATGATCAACAGACCAACCGCCATGACGAGCACGCCCAGCGCTTTCTTCCCGCCGTTGCCCGCACTCATCAGCCTGCCACGCCATTTCGCGATCACGCTCCGCGCGGCAAGCGCAAGCACGAGCAGTACCGAAGCGATTCCAAGGCCGAAGGCCGCCATCACGACGGCGACGCCCGCGAGATTCTGTCCTTGGGATGCGAGCACGGTCGCCGCACCGAGCGTCGGTCCGACGCATGGACTCCATACGAGGCCGAGTAAGACGCCAATCCCAGCTTGCCCCCAGAGGCCGTATTTCTCAAGACCGGCCTGGCGTTCGCCAGCCCAGCTCGCCAGAGGTGCTGCCAAGCGCTCGGACAACCGCTGAAACTGCGGGATGATCAGTGCCAGACCGATCAGGACAAGCACGATCGCGCCGATCAGCCGAACAGTGTCGCTTTCGATCCCGGCTGCCTCACCGACGGTCGCCAAGGCGAAGCCGGTGAGAGAGAAGGAGACCACAAGTCCCGCGGCGAGCGCGAGCGGACCAAGCCGATGCCGTTGCGCAGCGCTTCCCAGCACGATCGGCACCAGCGGCAACACGCAGGGAGATAGGATGGTGAGGGCGCCCGCCGCATAGGCCAGTACCGGATTCAAGGCGTTGCTCATCGTCGTTTCTTCCTGGAAATCGCGACCACGATTGGGTGCTGGAGCAAATGGACCACGGCGCGAACACCTTGGTTTTCGATAGATTTCGGGGCAGTGGCTGCGATGGTTACAGGTCGGACCGCATCACTGACCGGAACACCGCCGAGATCAGTGAAGCGTTGACGCCAGTAGTGCGTTGATCTTGTCCTTGTTGGTCATGTACTGAATCCGGCCAACTTCCTGCCGTCCGCGGAAGGCAATCAGGGTTGCTTGCTTGCGAACGCCGAAGCCTTGCCAAACCGGCTTTTGCTTGTCGTAGTTGATCCGAAAGACGATCAGTCTGTCATAGGCAGGCGCCGCTGTAGTCTGCTTGATAGTGCGGTTTTGCGAGGCGCAAACCGGACACCACCAGGCATGAACGTCGAGCAGAATGGGGCGACCCTGTGCCTGCGCGGCAGCAAAGGCCACCTGGTCGAAGTCCCGAAACTCCGCAGCTTGCGCTGGTACGGCTGCAATCGCCGTGGAAAATAGGCTGGCAGTCAGGAAGAAGCGCCGCATCGTAACCTCGTAGAGCTCATGGCTTGAAGACGTTTGGCCCGGAAGCCTGCTCGATAGTTCGATGCTGACCGCGCCGTCGTTACAATCTGGGTTCAATCGAGCTTTGACCGATATTGGGCGAGTGCCGCCAGCAGCGCGATGGCGAGGAATATGACGATTGGCACGCCTTGAAGAAGGACGGCACTGGCATCGCCTCCGCGCAATGTCGCTTCGCGCGCCGCTCGGATGAAATGGGTCAGCGGAAACAGATTGCCCAGTCGCTGCGCCCAGGCCGGCAAGGTTGAAAAGGGATAGAGGAAGCCCGACAGCAGCATCGCCGGCAGATAGAATGCAATCGCGCCTTGCAGTGCTGCGAGTTGGGTCCGCGCACGGGCGGCAAGCGCCTGGCCAAGAATCAGGTGGGCCGACGCGAAGATCGGGAACAGAACGAGCAGCGCCGCAATGCTGCCGCGAACCGGCAGATCGAACATCAGGACGCTGAGCCCTATCACGATCGCCCCCTGCGCTGTGCCCACCAGCGCAAGCGGGAGCGTCTTTCCTGCGAGCAGGGCTGTGCGGCTGACCGGGAGCGCAGCGAGCGTTTCCCATGTGCCGATCTCCCGCTCGCGCGCCATGCTGAGCGTTCCCAACATGAGCATGCTGATCATGATGATCGTGCCCGCCAGCGCTGGAAGGAATGCCCAGTCGGACCGTGCATCCGGGTTGAACAAGCGCTCGACGTGCAATCGGGGACCGATGTCAGCGACCTGATTTTGTTCGGCGAGGGCGTGCCAATAGATGGCGTTGACCCTCTGCTCCGCGACGGCGGTCAGATTGGGGTCGCTCGCGTCGATGATCGCCCGCACGGGCGCGAATGGCTCGGTCGGAAGCTCGATCCCGATCGAGGCCTTGCCCTCTTCCACCATCGCGCGCGCGCCGCCGGGTCGAAGATTCTGCGCCACCAGCTCGAAGCGCGCGTCCCTGGCGAGGCGTGCGATATCGGCCTGCGCGGCCGAGGGGCCGGCGACCGCGACCGCGACGGTGGCTGACGTCGGCCGAATGGCATAGCCGAACAGCAGGATTTGCAACGCGGGGACGAGCAGCAGCAGCGTAAAGCTGGTCGGCGAGCGCAAGAGGCGCAACAATTCGACTCTCGCGACCGCGATCGAGGTGCGCATACTCGCTCTCATCTGCGCGCCGCGAGACGGATCACCGCATCCTCAAGGCTTGCCGCGCCGGCCTCGACGACAAGCGCCGCCGGTGGCATCGGCCCGTTCAGCCTGCCATCGGTGTAATGCAGGATATATGCGCAGCGCTCCGCCTCAGCGAGATCGTGCGTGCTGATGATGACGCCATGTCCGGCGTCGGCGAGCTCGCTCAACCAATGCCAGATCATTTGGCGGGTCAGGACATCGAGGCCAGCCGTTGGCTCATCCAGCAAGAGAATCCGGGGACTGTGGAGCGTCACGGCGGCAAATTGCGCCCGCCGGGCCCAGCCGCCGGACAAGCGGTCAAACCGCGTGTCGAGAACCTCGCTCAATCCATATCGCTCGATCGCGAGATCGATCGTCGGACGCGAAGGCGGGGGCAGCAACGCGCCTCGGAAGGCGAGATTCTCGCGCACCGTCAGTTCGGGATAGAGCGACAGGCGCTGGCTCATATAGCCAATGTCGCGGCGCGCCCGGGGATCCAGGCGATAGATGTCGCGCCCCCACACGCTGCCTTCACCCTCGTCTGGCCGGGTCAGGCCCGCGAGCATCCGGAGCGTCGTGGTTTTTCCGCCGCCATTGGCGCCAACGAGGCCCAGAATGACGCCGGGCATCAAGGTGAAGCTCAGATCGCGCACGACCCAGCGCGCGCCGAAACGCTTCCCAAGCCCGCGCACGGAAATCAGGGGCGCTTCACGCGCTTTCATGGACGAAGCCTCCGAACATATATTTGGTTGCCTCCGCACCGAGCGCGAGCGTTCGGGTGCCGCGCGGCAGCCCTCTTGCCCGCAGTTCGGCAAGCGCGATCCAGATCGCGGCCGACCCGGTGTTGCCGATGCGATCGGCATTCACGAAGAAGCGTTCTTCGGGTTGTCCGAGATGGCGCGCCAGGAGCGTGCCGACCTTGCCGCTTGCCTGATGGGGGATGATCCAGTCCGCCTCACCAAGCGCGAGCCCTCGGCTCTCCGCCGCCGCGATCCCCGCCTCGAACAGTTCGGCACCGCCGCGCAGCACGGCCGAAAAATCATGTTCGAAGCCGAGTGGCCCCTGACTGTTGCTGCCAGGGGCCGCGGAGCCGCCCTTGCGCATCTGCAAGCCCGGACTGCGATCAAGCCCGATTGCGCCGAACCAGGCGGCGCTCAGCCGATCGGCGTCAGGCACAGGCGGCCCAAGGATGATCGCGCCGGCGCCATCCCCCATCTGGACGAGATTGACGATCTGGCCAGCCTCATCGGCAAGCGTTGCGAGATCGAGGAACACCGACCCGGTTTCCGAACCGACAATGGCCACGGGCCGGGCATTTGGCGCAGACAGCAGCCCCATCGCGATCATCAGCGCATTCGCGAATCCGGTGCATGCCTGACGCAACTCGACATGCGGCCCGCGATAACCCAGCCGATCAGCAACCAGCGTGATATTGCCCGGGAGAGGCTGCGCCGGCGTGGCCGTGTGGCCGATCAGATAGCCGAGATCGCCTACCTTGAGGCCCGCTTCGTCCAAGGCCGCGCCAACAGCCCGTGCAGCAAGCGTTGGATTGTCCGCACCTTCGCGGAGCGCGTCGAGGCGCGCCGACCAGCATCGACCGACATGGCGGGTTCGGATGCCGAGGCGCTCGGCAACGGCCTTCGCCAGCGACCGCTCGCGCCCGTCAAGGCCGGCCTCATCCAGCAGATGCTCTGTCGCGACCGCCGGTCCTGGTAAGGCCATGCCGGTTCCAAGCACGGAGGCTTCCTCATGGGAAAACCATGCTCCGGGCGGGACGAGCCTGTCCATCAGCGGTACAGCCCCGCAGGGATTCGCGCGAGGTCGATGCGCAGCCAGCGTGGATCGAACGCAAGCGCTTCGAACGCATCGCCCGCATGCTCGAGCAGGACGGCGAGCGCTTCGCGAACGGGCGCGCCGACACGGACAAGCGCCGCTTCGTCGGCTCGATCGCGTACCAGCCTGCGCGTGAGCCGGACATGACCCGCCTCGTCGCGAGCAATTCGGCGCAATATGCCCGCGATCACCGGGTCTTCGGACAAGGGCGCGCCCGGGCGCAGCAATCGCGATAATATGAGGCAGACTGCGGAATCGAGTGCCGTGATCCGCGCCAGCCGCACGATATGGTCGCCGCGGCCAAGCTCGAGATGGAAGCGCCTCGAAATAGCGCGCAGCCGCGACGCATCGGGCGACGGGGGCAGGCCCGCCATAAGTGAGGCGATCAGCCCGTCATGAACCCGTTCTTCGTCCGCGATCAGCCGGAGAGCGGCGACGCCGGCGGCGTCTGCGATCCCCGAATCGGCGAGGTTGCCGAACGCGAGCCCGGCAGCCTCCTCACCGCATCCCAGGACCGGCAGCAACTCAGCCAGCGCCTCCGCCGCGCGGTCCGGCAGGTTCGACCGGATCGGCGAGAGCTGCGGAAGTTTTGCTGATCCAAAGCAGCGCTGGCTCATCGGCGATCGGCTCGAGAAGTTTTGTGGATAGCGGTCACAGGCCGCGCGCGGTCAGGCTGCGGTGCGCCAACGTGCAATATCCTGAAGAACGAGGTTCTCCTGGATCTTCTCGTCGAGGCGAAACTTGAGCACGTCGCCGATGCTGAGAATGCCGACCAGCTTGCCCTCGTCGATCACCAGAGCGTGCCGGGCACGCAAGTGCGTCATGGCCGTGGTGACGACGTTGAGCGTGTCAGTCGGATGCACCGACAGCGGCTCTTTGACCATGATGTCCTGCACCTTTCGGTGCGGAGCATCGCTTCCCCACCGGGCGACCGCCGCAGTGAGCTCGCGTTCCGATATCAGGCCGTTCATTTTGCCGGCGGGGTCCTCGACGACGAGCGCGCCGATGCCCGACGAGGACATGAGCCCTGCCGCCGCCGATAGTGTTGCCGTCATAATGATCTGATGAACATCGCTCGATTTACTCTTGAGCACGTCGCGTACAAGCATCTGACATTCCTCTCTTAAATTGAGCGCTCTCACACTCGACGCGCTCAATATGATATTCGACGGTGCGCTTCGTCCGGTTACGGAGACGATGATGGGGGACGGCGATTTTGCGCGTGGCGACAGGGCGTCACTGCGCCGAGGCATCGCCATGCGACCTCCGCGAAATGGCGAGGATCACTAATATCGCCGCCGACATGGCGGCCGCTGCGATCCAGGCGTAGGAGCGCAAGAGGGGCACGCCGATCAGCAGCAAGGCGTCGTTGCCTCCGGGCACCAACGCGGCTCCCCAGCCCATCAAGACGCCTCCGACGAGGCAGCGCAGCGCCGTTCGCGCATTCAGCGCTTGCAGGCGGAGGCGGCCACCCTGCCATCCCGCGAAGACCGCACCGCCGAACAGGCCCGCGATCAATATCCACCGTCCGTCACGGATGCTGCCACCGCTGCGTGCGATATCCGCCAGAACGTCCGTGTACGCCCAGGGGCCGACCGTCAAAAACATCGCCAGGAAGGTCAGGGCAATTACGATGGTGGCAAGGTGCGCGGTCGATGGGCGCGCGACCAGCGGACGCCCAGCGAGTGCTCCTCCGACGCCTAGGACGCGCCAAGCGACCAGGCCGATAATCGGTGCCAGTAGCCAACCGTGCGCAATCAGCGCGGACGACGCACCGAGCATGCCCGCCGCCATCATCCGATGCAGATGATTGAACGCGATGTCGCCGGCAAGAATACCGATCGGGGTGAAGACATAGGCCCATTGACCCGAACCAAGCCGCGCGACGGTGCCAAATGCGCAGGCGCCGTTCACGCAAGCGCCCGCTCCGAACAGAGCCCCTCCCGCGATCGCCCAGCCCGCCGTCGTCGAGGGTTGGGAAACGGTCACGGCGAAACCCGCCAGCCGCGTGATCACGATTCCTCCCGCGACCCATATCGCAGCCTCGGCGATTGCGATCAGGCGCGATCCTCTTCGCAGGTCGAGTAGCTCCTCGATGGCCGCGACGAGGCAGGTGCTCCCGCGCTGGATCGCATACCCCATGACGAAGGTGCAAACGGTGCCGAACAGGATGAGATGCGGAGCCAGCGATAGCCCGATCGCGGTGAGTTCGCTTGACCCTGGTACGGCCATCGTTCGTTCGCCTCGATTGCGGTTTCTGTGCGGCGGGCCGCCTATGCGATCATTCGGTCAGCCCGACGTTCTGACCGCGGGCACTCATTTTGCGCGCTCCATGATTCTGGTCGCCTCGGGGCCGGTCCAATCGATTGAGCGCGCTACGCGCTGCACTTCCGTGCCCTTCGCGTCGAGGACGATGGAATAGGGCATGCCGAGAGCGCCATAATTTTGGACCGCGGAAAGCGAGGCAAACGCCAGACGGAGATGCGGACGGTTGCTCCCGAAGGCGGCCTTGCCCGACCGGGGATCCTCGTCGACCGAGGCTGCGATCACGATCACTCGACCGGACCGCGTGGCCGCGAGGCGTTCAAGACTCGCAAGTTCCGCCCGGCACGGAACACACCAACTCGCCCAGAAATTGACGATGACAACATGGCCGCGCAACGCCTGCAGCTTGATCGCCTGGCCCTTGTCCGCGACCAACGTCGGAAATGGCGCCGGGCCTGACTCCGCAACCGCCGGAACGCCGCCGACCCCGAGCAGCGTCAGGGTCAGCGCGAATCGGCGGGCTGAAAGCGAGACAATGCCTCGCTTGTTCACTGCGCTTTGTCTTTCACCGCGGGCCAGTTCTGCTCGGCCCGCTGAATGGTGCCCGGCACATCCTTGTTGAACAGCGCCTGCGCCTTTTCATTGAAATTCACGTAGAGCTTGCCGTCGACGACCCGGCCAGTCTCGGGATCGGCATCGACCTTCTCGCCGAAGGAGGTTCCGATCGCGCAGAAGCCGCCGAACTGCGGTACATATTTAGCCGGATCGGCCATGAACTGCTTACGGTGTTCCTCGCTCGCGAAGAGGTAGCGGGCACCGTCGAAGCTCGCCTCGAGGCTGGTGAGCCCCTTGGTCGGCTTGCCGGTGTCGAAATAGGCGACGGGATCGTATCCGCGCATCGCCAGGCCATTCTCGTCGGTGTTCACGGCCGAAGTCGAGCCCGGCACAGTCGCATGCACGACGGCTGGGACCAAGGCGACCGACGGCGCAGCAACAGCGAGCAGCGCAACCGTCAAAGGACGAAAACCAAGGCGTAACATATAGGCGTCTCCCACTTGTTCGGACTCTGAAATGATCCGACATCAGTTCGACGGCGCGGGGCCTTTGGTTACACCTTCGCCATATGCTCTCGACGATTGCGGCCTTGATGGAAGTTGGGGCGTGCGCACCTGTCGGGCCACCCGATGGCGAAGCGAACGCATTGTCGCCCGGCAAAAATGCGCCTTCAAGAGTAACCTTCAAAGCCGTTCCAGCGTAATTCGGCATGATCTTCGGCCCACTATGCCGCCAGGGGCCGTGCGGAGGGAATGGTCGGCACGATGGAGAAGCATGGTGTTGGATCATCCCGCGATTGCCTGGTCGGGCTTGCCGCATATATCTGATAAGGAGCGATTGGCGCGTGTCTTGGCAACTCGCGACCATCTCAGGCTGAGGCGCACTTGCCGATATTTCTCCGACGCCCCCGTGCCCGTGGAAATTATCCGAGCCGCAGTCGAAGCAGCCGGCACAGCGCCATCGGGCGCCAACCACCAGCCATGGCATTTCGCTGTGATCGGCTCGTCCGCGCGAAAGGCAGAAATCCGCGCTGCGGCCGAAGAGGAGGAGCGCACTTTCTATGCCGGTAAAGCCGGGTCGGAATGGCTCGACGCGCTTGCTCCACTCGGGACGGATGCCGACAAAGCCTATCTCGAAATAGCGCCTTGGCTGATTGTCGTGTTCGCCCAGCGGCGCGGGGGCATCGAGCCCGGTGACGACAAGCAGAATTACTATGTCAGCGAAAGCGTTGGGATTGCCACCGGATTGCTACTTTCGGCCCTGCATGCCGCGAACGTCGCGACCTTGACCCACACACCCAACCCGATGGGCTTCCTCAACCGCGCCTGCGGACGGCCCAGCACCGAGAAGGCGGCGATGATCGTCGTTGCCGGGCATGCCGCGCCGGATGCCTCGGTCCCGCTGCACGCGCTGCGAAAGAAGCCCCTCGATCAGATTTCGAGTTGGCTCTAACGGCACTCGCTCGCTTCGGCGACAAAGCGATTGATAGCCGCCCGCTATCAGCGGGATCGTATCGACCGACAACATAGCGTGTTTGGGCACTTTACGGCGACAATCGGATATCCGAGGAGGGAGAGTGAGACCCTAGCGTAGTAGAAGCGGCGATTCATATTCATCGCTTTCGTCCGCCTTGGGGCACCATTTCCCCCGGCATCGGCCGGGGGGCGGGCTGAACGATCAGCCGAACACCGACAGCTGCAACTGCCGCATCAGCCTGGTGCCTTCGCTTGGTGATGCGGCCAGCGCCGCCTTGCGCAGCGCCACCTGCGCCTTGCATTGGTCCTTGATCTCGCCCGCGCTGCTGAACGCGCGACCCAGCCGTTCCTGATCGAAGCCGGTCCGCTTCAACAGGTCGCGCATGATCTCGCCGCGTACGGTGAACTCCCGGCTCGGGGTCAACTGCACTGCTTGCGACGCCAGCGCCTCGACCCGTTCGATCAGCGTGCGGCGTTGTTCCTGCCACACCCCGGACAGGCGCGCATCGGGTCGCCACAATGTCGTATCGACGCACTGCGCCGGATCGAACGGCGCATAATAGTCCATCACCTTTACCTCCCACTGCGTGATCTCGCGGATCACTGCCGGCGGGGCGTTGGTCAGCCCGCTGATCCGTTCGTTGCGGATGCTGACGACCACGGGGCTGAACGTCGCCGATGCCGTCGGCTGGGGCGCTTCCTTGCCGTCCGTCGTCGTCGGAGTCGGCGCGGCGGCGGGTTCGGACGTCAGCACCGCCGGGACCGGTGCGTCGGGTGCCGACGGCGAATCGCCCGATCCCACGAACACCCGGAGCACCGTCACGATCGCGAAGATGACGAGCCACACCGGCACGCGCATGCCGCCCGACGCGCCATGCTCCACCTCCGCCACGCGCAGGGGGTTCAGCCACCCCTCGACCTGCGGATGGGATTTGCGGATGATCGACAGCAGCTCGATCCGCGGCCCCTTCGGGTTCCACCATGGCTTGCGCGCGGCATCGTCGCGGTTGAGTTCGACCCATGGCCGGTGCAGCCGGTGCTTCGGATCGCCGACCAGCGCCGCGAACCGCGTCGCGCCGATCCGCTCGACGATCGCCTGCGCCTGCGGCAGCAGCGCATAGTCGTTGCGCCGGTCGATCCAGCCGAACATCGCGGCGGCGGGTTCGAGCAGCGGGTCGGACCGGGGAATGCTGGCGGCCAGATGCTCGGCGAACCAGCGCTCGGCCCCGCTCTGGAAATCCACCTGCTCCATCCGCGGATCGTCGAGCAGCGCCTGCCCGTGATGGGCGATCGCCGCCAGCTCATCCCGCGTCGGCGGCGCATCGTGGCCGGGGAACAGCAGCGATTCCAGCGCGCGGAAATGCGCCTCGATCGCGGCATGGAACGCCGCCTCCGCCGGATCGATCGCCGGTTCGGCAGGCGGTTCGGGCAACGCTTCCGGCTCGGGCGCGAAGCCTGCGTCCTCGTCGGCGAGCACCGGGGTCGACACCTGTGCCGCGTGGGCCAGCGCCGCGTCGCGCGCCGCGCGCAGCCGCTCGAAGCCGTCGGGATCGGCATCGACGTCCATCGCCTTCAGCCGGGCGGCATAGGCGCGGCGGATCGCGCCCCTGTCCCCGGTGGGCGCGATGCCCAGCAGCGCCCAGTCGGCGCGCCTCACAGGAACCGCTCGCCTTCGATCTGGTCGAGCGCCTCGGTGAAGCCCGCCTGTGCCTGCGCGATGATCCGCTCGTCCTGCGTCTCGAGCGCGCTCTCGAACTGGCCGATCATCTGGCCGATCGCGGCGCGGGTGTCGCCGAGAAAGGATTCATACGCCCGCTTCGCCCGCGCCAGCAGCGCGACGTTGACCGCGTCGTCGCGCGGATGGACCTTGAGCGCGGCCAGCGCCTTGCGCCGCGCTTCCAGCTCGGCGGGGGAGGGGGCCTCCTCCTCGTCGACGATCACCAGATTGCGGGTGATGCCCGTCTCGGGCACGGTCACGTCGATCTCGAGCAACCCCGAACTGTCGTAGCTGAAGCGGCAGTCGATCGCGATCGTGCCTGCCGCGCGCGGCGGCACCGGCACCTCGATCTCGCCGAGCTTGACGTTGCCCGACACCTCGCGCGCCTCGCCCTGATAGACCCCGAACTGCACCTTCTTCTGGTTGTCGGCCACGGTCGAGAAGATCGACGAGCGGCTGATCGGCACCGGCGAATTGCGCTCGATGATCGGCGAATAGAGGCCGGTGCGCAGGCCCCCGCGCCCGTCGGGCTCGCTGGTATCGACGCCGAGGGTGAAGGGGCACACGTCGGTCAGGCGGATCTCGTCCAGCCCGGCATCCTTCGCCAGCAGCCCGGCCTGCACCGCCGCGCCCATCGCCACGGCGTGATCGGGATGCACCGTGGTCGCAGGGAAGCGTCCGAACATCCGCGTCACCGCGCGGCGCACGATCGGCATGCGCGTCGCCCCGCCGACCAGCACCACCTCGGACAGCGTGTCGGCGGTGATCCCGCTGTCGCGCAGCGAGCGCAGCACCGGCTCGCGGATGCGCTGGAGCAGCCCCTTGGCATGCTCCTCGAACGCGGCGGCGGTGATCGGCGCGGTCAGCGCCACATCGCCGAAGGTCACGGCCAGATCGGCGGTATCGCCTTCACTAAGCGCCCGGCGCGCCCGCTCGGCGGCCTGCGCCAGCAGCGCGGCGGCCTTGTCCGGCGGCAGCTTCGCCAGCAGCCCCTGCGGATCGAGCACCGGCCGGGCGAGGTCGATCAGGCAGTCGTTGAAATCGTCGCCCCCGAGCCGATTGTCGCCTGCCGAGGCGCGCACCTCGATCACCCCGTCGAACATCTCGACGATCGACACGTCGAACGTGCCGCCGCCCAGGTCGAACACGAGGAACGGTTCGCGGTCGGCGCGGTCGGCGATGCCGAAGGCGAGCGCGGCGGCGGTCGGTTCGTTGATGAGCCGACGGATCGGCAGCCCGGCAAGGTCGCCCGCCCGCCGCGTCGCCTTGCGCTGGCGATCGTTGAAGTATGCGGGGACGGTGACGACCGCGCCGGTGATTTCCGCGCCGCTGAACGCCTCCGCATCGCGCTTCAGGCTGGCGAGGACCAGCGCGGAGAGCGCCTCCGCATCATAGTCCTGCCTGGCGAGGCGCACCGTCTCGCGCGTGCCGATGCGGCGCTTGAAGCTGGTGACGGTGCGGTCGGGATCGGTCGCCATCCGGTCGCGCGCCGCGCGGCCCACCAGCACCGCACCGTCGTCGCCGATGCTGACCGCGGAAGGGGTCAGGAACTCGCCCAGCGCATTGGGCACCATGACCGGCGCATCGTCCCGCCAGATCGCGCAGGCGCTGTTGGTCGTTCCCAGATCGATACCGACGATCATCTTGTCTTCCCCGTCCCCATCGCACCGGGTGTAGCCGCTCGGCGGGAACAGGCAATCCTCAGTCGCGGTTGAGCCGTGCCGTCACCTGCGGATCGAGCGTGGCCATGATGAAATAGGCCCCCGCCTGCTTGATCCGCGTCCACCAGCCCGACCGGGCGCGATGCGTCTCGCGGGTGATCCGCTCGCTGCGCGCGATCTCCCCGTCCATGTACGCGCGCAGGTGCGCGGCGAAGCCGGCATCCTCCACGCGCAGCATCAGCTCCATGTTCAGGAACATCGATCGCATGTCGAAATTGGCCGATCCGATATGCACCGCATCGTCGGCCACGAACAATTTGCTGTGCAGCTTGGTCGGCGCATATTCGTACAGCTCGATCGCGTGGCGCAGCAGGTTGCGATAGGTGAAGCGCGCGGCGAGGATCGCGATCGCATGGTCGGTGCGCGCGGGTACGAGGATGCGCAGCCGCGTACGCTTCGCCGCCTTGTCCAGCCGCCGCAGCATCAGCGGCCCCGGCGCGAAATAGGCGGCGATCATGTCGATCCGGCTGCCGTGCGTGATCTCGTGGCGAACCGTCCGCGCCCATGGCGACAGGCGCCGCGAAGGGCCGCCCAGCAACCAGCGGATCGGCCCGCGCGTCTCGCTCCACTGGTTCAGCATCCGCGACAGCTTGCGTAAAGGCGCGCCCGGCAGCGCGATCCACGCCTTCAGCGCATCGAAATAGCCCGCCAGCCGCCCGGCGGCCGGGCCGTCGACCAGCAGGCCGATGTCGCGCCATGCCTGATCGGCTTCGGTCCCGAAATAGGCGTCCTCGATATTGAAGCCGCCGACGATCACCCGCGCCTCGTCGGCCAGCGCCAGCTTCTGATGGTTGCGCAGCAGGTACCGCCGCCCGATGCGGGGCAGGAACACGCACACCTCGCCGCCCGCCGCGCGCAGGGGATCGAAGAAGCCGCGGCTGGCGGCGGCTTCCGCCCCCAGCCCGTCGACGATCAGCGACACTCGCACGCCCCGTTCGGCTGCGGCGACCAGCGCGTCGCGCACCCGCGTGCCCGCACCGTCCTCCTCCCAGATGTAGAACAGGATGCGTAAGCTGCGCCGTGCCCCGCCGATCAGCGCCAGCAGCGCGTCCATCCGGTCCGGCCCCTCGGTCAACAGGGTCAGCCGGTTGCCCGCGACGGTAAAAACCGGGAGGGTTTCAGGGGGCATGCGCGCGTCCATGATCGTTGTGACAGGGTAACGGCGCGGGGGCGGGGCGAGTTTCATTGACTTTCCGCCCACAGGCGCGTAGCCACCCGGCTTTCCGATACCCTCCGTTTTTGCAAGGAAGGCGTTTCATGGCGCGCGTCACCGTCGAGGATTGCGTCGACAAGATCCCCAACCGGTTCGACCTGGTGCTGCTGGCCGCACAGCGCGCGCGCCAGATCTCGGGCGGAGCCGAACTGACCCTCGATCGCGATCGCGACAAGAACCCGGTCGTGGCGCTGCGCGAGATCGCCGAGGAGAACATCACCCCCGACCATCTGCGCGAATCGGTGATCGGTTCGATGCAGAAGGTGCAGATCGACGACGAGGAAGCGCCGGACGAACTGGGTTCGCTGGCCGCATCGGCGGAGGCGCTGCGCCTCACCGCCGCCGCCCCGCCGCGCAACCAGAATGTCGGCGGCGACTACGACGGCTGAGGCCGGACGGTAGCGTCACGGTGTGAGAGGGCGGTCCTGCGGGGCCGCCCTTTTTCGTGTCGGCGCCGTCGGTCAGGCGTGGGCGAAACCGGCATCGCGGGATATCCGAAGCGCGCGTTGCCGCTGCCGCGGTGGGAAACGGTACCGGAACCGGGCGGACCCTATCTGACTCGTACGACGGCAACGCTTGCACAAGCGACGATGACCTGGCCCGTGGCTTCCTTCGGCGGTGCCCGCATCGATCCATTCCCGAATGCGTGCCGCGCCGGGTCTGGACAGGTCCTGCGTCGCCTCCAGCACAACCATGTCGGCGACGACGACCCGGCCACCGATTTCATGCAGCAGATGCAGCGCGTCGGCCTGTGCCAGATGGATCAGCGGTCCGGTATCCGGCACCACGACATCGGGACGGTCGATCTGCCCATCCGGCATCGTCACGCGTCGTTCGGCCCTGGGTCGGCCACCGGCGACGCTGCGATCACGTCCTCGCGCCGCCCCTTGAAGTTGGTGGCGATCACATACCATTCCGACGAATCCTTGCGGCTCGCGGGCGGCTTGGCGTGCTTCACCGTCTGGAAATTGCGCTTGAGTTCGGCGACCAGCGCATTGTCCGCGCCGCCTGCCAGCACCTTCGCGACGAAATCGCCGCCCGGCCGCAGCACCTCGCACGCGAACATCACCGCCGCCTCGACCAGGGCCATGGTGCGCAGGTGATCGGTCTGCGGATGGCCGACCGTGTTGGCCGCCATGTCGGACAGGACAAGGTCCGCCTCGCCGCCCAGCGCCTCGCGCAGCCGCTCGGGCGCGGCGTCGGACAGGAAGTCCATCTGCAAAATCACTGCCCCGTCGATCGGGTCGACCGGCAACAGATCGATGCCGACCACCACCGCCTCGGGCCGGGCCTTGCGCACCACCTGTGTCCAGCCGCCCGGCGCGATGCCGAGGTCGACGACGCGCTTCACCCCGCGCAGCAGCTTGAACCGCTCGTCGAGTTCCAGCAGCTTGTACGCGGCACGGCTGCGATAGCCCTCGGCACGGGCCTTCTTCACATAGGGATCGTTCAGCTGGCGCTCGAGCCAGCGGGTGGATTGGGCGGAGCGGGCGCGGGCGGTGCGCACGCGCTGGCGGCCGGGGGGTAGTCCGCGGGTCATCGGGTTCCTGCCATCAAACGGCGCAGGATTCCCTCACGAATCCCGCGGTCGGCGATCCCTAGCCGCTCGGCGGGCCACAGCGCCAGAATCGATTCGAGGATCGCGCAGCCCGCCACCACCAGATCGGCGCGCTCGGTGCCGATGCACGGCACCTGCCCGCGCTCGGCAAGGCTCATGTCGGCGAGGCCGCGGCTGACCTTCAGCATCGCCTGCGCGGGCACGATCAGCCCGTCGACCTGCGACCGGTCATAGGTCGGCAGCCCCAGATGCACGCTGGCGAGCGTCGTCACCGTGCCGCTGGTGCCGAGCAGCCGCCGCGGCCCCGCGGCGGGCGGCAGGCGTCTGGCGAACGGCGCGAAACTCTCGTCGACGCAGCGGCGCATCCGGTCATAGGCACCCGATCGGAGCGGCGCGTCCCTGCCGCCCCCCAGGCTCTCGGTCAGCGACACCACGCCCCATGGCGCCGAATGCCAGTCGAGCACGCGCGGCACCGGGCCGGTCGCGTCGAGCAGCACCAGTTCGGTCGATCCCCCGCCGATGTCGAAGACGAGGGCGGGGCCGTCCCCCGGCTCGAGCAGCGCATGGCAGCCGAGCACGGCAAGCCGCGCCTCCTCCTCGGCGGTGATGATGTCGAGGTGGATGCCGGTCTCCGCCAGCACGCGCTCGACGAACGCCGCGCCGTTCGATGCGCGGCGGCACGCCTCGGTCGCGACCGACCGTGCAAGCGTCACGTCGCGGCGTTTCAGCTTCTCGGCGCAGATCTTCAGCGCGGCGACGGTGCGGTCCATCGCCACGTCGGACAGCCGCCCGGTCGCCGCCAGCCCCTCGCCCAGCCGGACGATGCGCGAGAAAGCGTCGACGACGGCGAATCCGTCGCCCTGCGGCCGCGCGATCAGCAGGCGGCAGTTGTTGGTGCCGAGGTCGAGCGCGGCATAATGGCGCGCGCCGGGCCAGCGCGGGCGCGCCGGCGATGATGTTGCCTGTCGGGAAGCGCCCCGCGCTCCCCGGTACGGCAACCGGGTGGATATATCCCCCATGCCGTCACTCGCTTTATGTTCTATCCGTCACGGCATCGCGCCGCTCGGTGCTTGGGAT
This sequence comes from Sphingomonas silueang, assembly GCF_040049155.1. Classification (NCBI taxonomy): domain Bacteria; kingdom Pseudomonadati; phylum Pseudomonadota; class Alphaproteobacteria; order Sphingomonadales; family Sphingomonadaceae; genus Sphingomonas; species Sphingomonas silueang. The sequence goes on along the minus strand of NZ_JBDZDK010000011.1, from coordinate 1,266 downwards.
GGAACGTAGCGGAACACCCCGGCAACGACAAGGCGGTGCGACGAAACGATGCGAAATAGCGTTGACACCGCGAATCTCCCGGCCTATCGGACCGCCCTCGCTGCGGTGCTGCCCTGTCGTCTAAAGGTAAGACCACGGACTCTGACTCCGTTAATTGAGGTTCGAATCCTCACGGGGCATCCAGCGATCCTTCCCCACCGTCGATCGCTTTAGCGCTTGCGGGCAGCCGCCCGGCTGGTCCATCGGCGGGACATGGATATTCCTGCGCTCTATGCCGAACTGATCGGGGAGATCGGTGACGGCACCGGCATGGCCGACAGCCTGCTGCACGTCCATGCGGGCATGGCGGTGCTGCTGCTCACCCGCGTCATTACCGGGCGGCGGCTGTCGACGCCGATCCCGCTGCTGGTCGTCGCGCTCGCCGAACTCGGCAACGAAGTGCTCGACCGGATGCATTACGGATCGTGGCGCTGGCCCGACACGTCGATGGATATCGTCAACACGCTGTTCTGGCCGCTGATGCTCTATGTCGGGCTCAACATCCGCAACAAGCTGGAACGAAAGGACAATCCGGCGGACGTGGGGAACGGCTGACGCTTCCCGACGGTTGGGATGGGCGTAGCAGGAGAGCATCGATGCCCGCAACGCCGCCCCATCCCGCGGTCGATCCCGAACGGACCGAGCCGCTGAACGCCTTCGACACGCCGACCGGCCATTCCGGCCAGGAATATGATCGCACCCGCGACGCCGCCGAAGCCGCCGCGCAGACGACGCCTCCGGTCCCGCACGCGCAGGGCCACGACGACCTGCCGCCCGAAGCAGGCCACCGCGCCACCATCGCCCCCAATGGCGAGGCGCGCGGTAGCGGCATGGGCGCGGGCGGCGGCGCACCGGGCGAGGATTATGACGAAGGCTCGCCCGGCGCCGCGCCGGAGGTGCCGCAGGCCGGGGCTGCCCCGGACCGGCAGCAGGGGTGACGCCGTGAGAGGTTGCACACGGCAAGCCCACTCCGGTCATTCCCGCGCAGGCGGGAATCCATAAACGCTGCCGCTGCGACTTATTGCGGACGGCCGGTGCATATGGATTCCCGCCTGCGCGGGAATGACGACGGCGGGGTGAAGCGTGCTTTAAGACTGGCCTAGGTCTAGGCCGGATCGACATTCATCGTAGCCAGATCATGGCGGCGGCGAGGTGGACGAAGCCGGTGAAGTGGATGGTGCGGCGGTCGTAGCGTGTCGCGAAGCGACGGAAGTGCTTGAGGCGGCC
>NZ_JBDZDK010000010.1:0-144120 GCF_040049155.1 Sphingomonas silueang | reverse complement strand
GGTCGCCGAGGCCCGGGTCGCCACCGCCGCGCGCGATGCCGCCGCCGCCCGGCTCGATCGCGCCCGCCGCGATGCCGCGCGGCTCGAAGCCGAAGCCGCCGGGCAGGCCGCGCTCGAACCGCTCCACGCCGACCGTGCCGCCGCCGCCGTCGCGCGCGCCACGGCCCTCGCCGCCGCCGAGGACGCCCGCGCCGCCATCGCCCGCGCCGATGCCGAGGATCGCGCCGCCCGCGACGCGCGCGGCACCGCGCAGGCGACCCGCGCCGCCGCCCATGCCGAACGCGCCGCCGCCGACAGCGAGATCGCCGCGCTCGACCGCGCGCTGCGCCGCACCGGCCACGCCCGGCTGATCGATACCATCACCGTCGCGACCGGCTATGAGGCGGCGCTGGCGGCGGCGCTGGGCGACGATCTCGACGCGGGGGTCGATCCCGCCGACGACCGTCACTGGCTGCCGGGCGAACCGGTGCCGCCGGTGCCCGGCACGCTGGGGATGCACGTCACCGCGCCGCCGCTCGCGCGGCGGCTGGCGCAGGTGCTGCTGCTGGACCGCGACGACGGGCGGGCGCTGGCGGTGGGGCAGCGGCTGGTGACGCCCGAGGGGGTGATGCGCCGCTGGGACGGCTATGTCGCGCGCGGGTCGGGCGCGGCGGCGGCGGAGCGGCTGGCGCGCGCCAACCGGCTGCGGTCGCTGCGCGAGACCCGCGACGCGCTGACCGCCCGCGTCGCCGCCGCCGATGCCGCGCTGGCACAGGCAGATGCCGCGATCGCCGCCGCCCGCACCGCGCTCGCCGCCGCGCGGCGGACGCTCGACACCGCCGAGGGGCAGGCCCGCGAGGCCGCCCGCGCCGAGGACCGCGCCGCCGCCGCGATCGAACGGGCGCAGGCGCGTGCCGACGACCTCGCCGTCCGCCGCGAACGGGTGGCGCGCGACCTTGCCGATGCCGGGGCCGACCTGGCGCATGCCGACGCCGCCGTCGCCGCGCTGCCCGATCCCGCCGCTGCCGCCGCCCGTGTGCGCGACACCGCCGCCGCCGCCGATGCCGCCCGCCGCGCGCTCGCCACGCTGCGTGCCGAGGCGCTGGCGCACGAGACCTCGGCGCGGGCGAACCGGACCCGCCATGCCGCCGCCGTGGCCGAGATCGCGTCATGGCAGGCCCGCGCCCGCGACGCCGCCGCCCGCCTCGGCGAGATCGCCGCGCAGCGCGCCGCCGTCGCCGCCGATCGCGCGACGCTCGACGATCGCCCCGCCCGCCTCGCCGCCGATCTCGCGACCGCCGAGGCGGCACAGGCCCGGCTGCATGCCGCCGCCGCCGACCGCGCGGCGCACGAAACCGCCTGCGCCACCCGCCTGCGCGCCGCCGATGCCGCGCTGGCACAGGCGTCGGAAGCGCTCGCCGCCGCGCGCGAGGGCCGCGCCGGCACCTCGGCCCGCGCCGAGGCCAAGGAAGTGCGCCGCCGCGACACCGCCCGCCTGTCGGGCGAACGCTTCCAGTGCCCGCCGGTGCTGCTGCCGCGCATCGGCTTCGCCGCCGACGATGTGGGGGACGGTGATGCCGAAGCTGCCGCGCACGACGCGCTGCTGGCCGCGCGCGAGCGGATCGGCGCGGTCAACCTGATCGCCGAGTCCGAACTGGCCGAACTGGAAGCGGCGCAATCCGCGACACAGCGCGACCGTGCCGATCTGGCGGAGGCGGTGCAGCAGCTGCGCGGCTCGATCGCCACGCTCAACCGCGAGGGGCGGCAGCGGCTGCTGGCGGCGTTCGCGGCGGTCGATGCGCATTTCCGCCGCCTGTTCGGCGCGCTCTTTGAAGGGGGGCAGGCCGAACTGGCACTGATCGATTCGGACGATCCGCTCGAGGCGGGGCTGGAGATCCTCGCCCAGCCGCCGGGCAAAAGGCTGCTATCGCTGACCCTGTTGTCGGGCGGGGAACAGGCGCTGACCGCGGTCGCGCTGATCTTCGCGCTGTTCCTGACCAACCCCGCGCCGATCTGCGTGCTGGACGAGGTCGATGCGCCGCTCGACGACGCCAACATCGACCGGTTCTGCGACCTGCTCGACCGGATGGCGGCGGATACCGCCACCCGCTACCTGATCGTCACCCACAATGCCGCGACGATGAGCCGGATGCACCGCCTGTTCGGCGTGACGATGGTCGAGCGCGGGGTCAGCCGGCTGGTGTCGGTCGATCTCGGCGGCGCGACGACATTGGTGGCGGGGTAGCACAAGGCTGGTTCACGCGAAGGCGCGGAGACGCGGAGACGGGTCGCTTGCCGCGACAGCGGCTCTCCATCTCCGGCGGCACCGAGCGAAAGGCTTCGCCGGATCGGTCACAACCGCCCCCGCGCAACCCCTCTGCGTTCTCTGCGTCTCTGCGCGAAAACCCCTTCTTCTCCGCGTCTCCGCGCCTTCGCGTGAACCAGTCCTTCTACGCGAGTACACTCCCCGCCACCCATGTCAGCCGACACGCGAGGTCCGCTTCCCCGGAAGCCACGATCCAGTCGCTTCCGTCCGCGACGATCCCGGTCGTGAACACCACCGGCTGCGGCAGATACGCCTGGTGCGCGATCGGCGCGATCAGCGCAGGCGCGGCCTCCAGCACCGGGCGAGTCTCGTCGCGGTCCAGCACCGTGGTCGCATCGGCGGACAGCAGCGCGCGATAGGTGCGATATACCCCCACCGCCCCCTGTTTCTCGACGCCGTGGTACAGCAGCATCCACCCGTCGCGCGTCCGCACCGGCGGGGTGCCGCCGCCCAGCTTGTACGCCGCCGCGCCCTTCAGCGGCCTCAGCGCCGGTTCGGCCAGCGGCTTCCAGTGCAGCATGTCGGGCGAGGTGGCGAGGTTGATGCTCGGCCCGCTGCCCTCGGGCGAATCGGGCGCGGGCACGAACCATGCGTCGGACAGTGGCCGGGTGAGCGCGGCGAACCGCCCGTCGACCCGCCCCTCGAACGGCACCATGTCCTTGTTGCCGTGGTCGAGCACGATGCCCTGCGACCGCCAGTCGAAGCCGTCGTCGCTGCGGTACATCACGGTGCACAGCCGCCCCACCGACACGCCGCATACCGTCATCCAGTAGGTGCCGTCGATCACCGCGATGCGCGGGTCCTCGACGCCGTACTGCGCGTGGGCCGCATCGGGCTCGATCGCCCGGTCGTAATGCACGCGCACGATCCGCCGCCCGTCCGCCGACAACTCCACGGGCAGCAGCCACGACAGCGAGGTGAGCCCGAGGAACGGATAGGCCCCGCCGGTCAGCGCGAAGAAGCGCGGATCGCGCGTGTCCGCCGCACCCGCATCGAACGAATCGAGGGTGTAGCGCCCGCCCGCCCAGCGGATCGAGCGCACCTTGCCGTCCCGAATCGGCTCGGCCAGCGCCTCCGCCACCCGCACCAGCAGCAGCAGGTTGCCGCCCGGCAGCCGCGTCAGCGCCGGGTTGAACGCGCCCAGCACATAGGTCGGCTCGGCGATGTCGCGCCGCAGCGGCGAGCGCGTCAGATCGACATCGTCGGGCGCGAAGACGATCCGGTCGTCGCTCATGCCTGTCCGTCCTGCATCGAACGGTGATGGCGGATCACCTCGTCGATGATGAAGCGCAGGAACTTCTCGGAGAATTCGGGATCGAGATCGGCATCGCGGGCAAGTCGGCGAAGCCGCGCGATCTGTGCCTCTTCACGCCCCGGATCGGCAGGCGGCAACCCCTGTTCGGCCTTGTAGCGTCCCACCGCCTGCGTCACCTTGAACCGTTCGGCGAGCATGCAGACGAGCGCGGCATCGATATTGTCGATGCTCTGGCGAAACCGGTCGAGCGTGGGGTCGGACATGGGCGGCTTCCCTGGAGAGGAACGGAGTCCGTCCTGCCCTACGCCGCCCTGAAAGGCCCGCGCAACCCCGCCTTTCCCTTGCGTTCGCGCGCGCGAACCGCCACATCGCTGGAACATGACGGCTACTCTCCACCGCCTCGACAAGCGGACCGACCCCTCGCTCGATCCGATGATGGCGCTGGTCGCGGACGACATGGCGCGCGTGAACACCGTCATCCTCGACCGGATGCAGTCGAAGATCCCGCTGATCCCCGAACTCGCCGGCCATCTGATCGCGGGCGGGGGCAAGCGGATGCGGCCGATGCTGACGCTCGCCTGCGCGCGGCTGATCGGCTATGGCGGCACGCGCCACCACCTGCTCGCCGCCGCGGTCGAATTCATCCACACCGCGACCCTGCTCCATGACGATGTGGTCGACGGGTCCGACCTGCGCCGGGGCAAGCGCACCGCCAACATCATCTGGGGCAATCCGGCCAGCGTCCTCGTCGGGGATTACCTCTTCTCGAAATCCTTCGAGCTGATGGTCGAGGCGGAAAGCCTGAAGGCGCTGCGCGTCCTGTCGGGCGCCTCCGCCGTGATCGCCGAAGGCGAGGTGAACCAGCTGACCGCGATCCGCCGGATCGACACGCCCGAGGAACGCTATCTCGACATCATCGGCGCCAAGACCGCCGCGCTGTTCTCCGCCGCCTGCCGCATCGCCGCGATCGTCGCCGACCGGTCGGATGCCGACGAAGCCGCCCTCGACGCCTATGGCCGCAACCTCGGCATCGCGTTCCAGCTGGTCGACGACGCGATCGATTACGTCTCCGACGCCGATACCATGGGCAAGGACGCGGGCGACGATTTCCGCGAAGGCAAGATGACGCTGCCGGTCATCCTCGCCTATGCCCGCGGCAACGACGAAGCGCGCGGCTTCTGGCGCGACGCGGTCTCGGGCAAGCGCGCGTCCGACGCCGATTTCGCCCATGCGATCACGCTGGTGCAGGCATCGCGCGCGGTCGACGACACGCTGGCCCGCGCCCGCCACTATGGCCAGCGCGCGATCGATTCGCTCGGCCGCTTCCCCAACGGCGAGGCGAAGGACGCGATGGTCGAGGCGGTCGAGTTCGCGATCCGCCGGGCCTACTGACCGGGCCGTAGCCCGCAGCCGCCGCAGCCGCCGTTCACTGTCGCCGTGCGCTACGCCTGATCGACATTCAGCGCGTTGGACGCGAAGGCCCCCGTCGACCCCACCCTCGTCACTCCCGCGCAGGCGGGAGTCCCTATGCGCCGACGTACCGGATTCATCGCGAACCGCCGCGGCTATGGATTCCCGCCTGCGCGGGAATGACGAACCTTCATCGTAGCGACTGACTGCCCCCCGGTCGCGCCGGCGCACCGCGCTCCGCCACCATCCGCTGCCCATCGATCACGATCGGCCCGGCCAGCCCCGGCAGTCCGTCGGGCGATATCCGCATGCCGCGTGCGACGACGTGGCGGTCGGCGAACACCTCGTCCAGCGCGTGGATCGGCCCCGCCGGGATGCCCGCCGCCTCCAGCGCCTCGTACAGCGCCGCCTTGCGCCATGTCGCCACCGCCGCCTGTACCGCGGCGACCAGCGCCGAGCGGTGCGTCACCCGCCCCGGGTTGGTCGCGAAACGCGCGTCCTCGTGCAGCGCGAGGCCCAGCACGTCGCACAGCCGCGCGAACTGTGCGTCGTTGCCCACCGCGATCACCAGCGCGCCGTCCGCCGTCTCGAACGCCTGATAGGGGGCGAGATTGGCATGGCCGTTGCCCATTCGCCCCGGCACCCGCCCGCTCGCCAGATAGTTGAGCGCCTGGTTGCCGAGCACCGCCACCTGCGTATCGAGCAGCGCCATGTCGATATGCGCGCCCTCCCCCGTCAGGTCGCGGCGACGCAGCGCGGCGAGGATCGCGACCGCGGCATAGACCCCGGTGAAGATATCGGCATAGGCGACCCCCGATTTCTGCGGCGCGCCGTCCGGCTCGCCGGTCAGCGACATCGCGCCGCCCATCGCCTGGATGATGAAGTCGTATCCGGCGCGATGGGCATAGGGGCCGTCCTGCCCGAAGCCGGTGATCGAACAGGTGACGAGGCCGGGCCGCACCGCCGACAGCGCCGCGTGATCGAGCCCGTATTTCGCGAGGCCGCCGACCTTGTAATTCTCGATCACGACATCGGCTTCGGCCACCAGCGCGCGCACCTCGCCCTGCCCTTCCGGCGTCGCGATATCGATCGCGACCGATCGCTTGCCGCGGTTGGCGGCGTGGAAATAGGCGGCATCGCGCGGGGCACCGTCGGGCGCGGTGACGAACGGCGGCCCCCAGTGGCGGGTGTCGTCGCCCGCGCCGGGCCGCTCGACCTTCACCACCTCCGCCCCCAGATCGGCGAGCAGCTGCCCGCACCACGGCCCGGCGAGGATGCGCGCCAGCTCGACGACGCGGATGCCCGCCAGCGGCTTCATCGCGCACGCAGCTCGTAGATCACATGCGGCACCATCCGCCCGCCGCGCAGCACGTCGACGGTACCGGGCCGCAGCACCGCGCCCAGCGCCGCCACCGCGGTGCGCGATCGGGCATTGTCCCGCCCGATATGGAAGGTGACGGTGGGCACGTACCGGGCGATGTGATCGATCATCAACCGCTTGGTCTCGCGATTATAGCCCCGCCGCCAGCGGTCGCGCGCGAAGAAGGTCCAGCCGATCTCGATCTCGTCCGCCGCGGCGTCGTACGGCCCGTAGCGGCTCGATCCGATGACGGCACCGTCGCGCGCATCGCGAATGGTCAGCATGCCGCCGCCCGCCATCCCCTCGTCGAAAAAGGCGCGGAACACGGCTTCCTGCCAGCGGTCGTGCGCCGGATGCTGGTCCCAGATCGCCGGGTCGGATGCGACCGCGAACAGCGCGTCATACTCCTGCGCGACGCTCGGCGCGATCGTGACCAGTGCGCCCCGCAATACCGGCTGGCGGTCCATCAGAAGGCGGCGATCCCGGTGATCGCCCGCCCCTGGATCAGCCCGTGGACGTCGTGCGTGCCCTCATAGGTATTGACCGTCTCGAGGTTGATCGCATGGCGCATCACATGGAATTCGGCGGCGATGCCGTTGCCGCCGTGCATGTCGCGCGCCGTGCGGGCGATCGCCAGCGCCTTGCCGCAATTGTTGCGCTTGATGATGCTGATCGCTTCGGGCGCCAGCGTCCCCTCGTCGAACATCCGCCCCGCGCGCAGCGCCGCCTGCAAGCCCAGCGCGATCTCGGTCTGCATGTCGGCCAGCTTCAGCTGCACCAGCTGCTTGGAGGCCAGCGGCACGCCGAACTGCTTGCGGTCGAGCGTGTACGCCCGCGCCGCATGCAGGCAGAATTCCGCCGCCCCCATCGTGCCCCATGCGATGCCGTAGCGCGCGCGGTTGAGGCAGCCGAACGGCCCCTTCAGCCCCTCGACATTGGGCAGCAGCGCATCCTCGCCGACCTCGACGCCGTCCATCACGATCTCGCCCGTTACCGACGCGCGCAGGGACAGCTTGCCTTCGATCCTGGGCGCGGAGAGGCCCGCCATCCCCTTTTCCAGCACGAAGCCGCGGATCTTGCCGCCATGCGCATCGGATTTGGCCCACACCACGAACACATCGGCGATCGGCGAATTGGTGATCCACATCTTGGACCCCGAAATGCGATAGCCGCCGTCGACCGCCTCGGCCCGCGTCCGCATCCCCGCCGGATCGGACCCGGCATCGGGTTCGGTCAGCCCGAAACAGCCGACCCATTCGCCGCTGGCGAGTTTGGGCAGGTACTTCCGCCTCTGCGCTTCCGATCCATAGGCGTTGATCGGGTGCATCACGAGGCTCGACTGCACGCTCATCGCGCTGCGATAGCCCGAATCGACCGCCTCCACCTCGCGCGCGACCAGGCCATAGGCGACATAGCCCAGCCCCGCTCCGCCATATTCCGGGTCGATCGTCGGCCCCAGCAGCCCCAGCGCGCCCATCTCGACCATGATCTCGCGCGCGAAATCCTCGTCGAGGAAGGCGCGGGTCACGCGCGGCAGCAGTTTCTCGCGGGCATAGCCGTGCGCGACGTCACGGACCATCCGCTCCTCGTCGGTCAGCTGTGCGTCGAGCAGGAACGGGTCCTGCCAGTCGAAACGGCCCATGTCGGCCATGATGTCGGTCCTCGAAGGTCAGAGCGTGGGGGCGAGCGGATCGGGCGTCGGCTGCGGCGCGGGGGCGACCGGCGCGGGCTGCGCCTGCACCGCTGCGGGCGGCGGGGGAAGCGGGGTGTCGAGCGCCGCCGTCTCCAGATCGATCAGCGCCTTGCGCGCGTCGATGTAGCGCCGCGCCGATGCGGTCCAGTCGGCGGCATTGGCGGCGCCGGGCATCCGCTCGATCTCGGCCAGCGCCATCTCCACCTGTCCGGTGTCGAGCCGCCGCCGCGCGCGGTCGAGCCGGTCGATCGGGCGGCTGGTCGGGGTCGTCCCCTGGCGGATGACGATCAGCTGGGCTGCCTCGCGGCGGATCGTCCGCCACCAGTTCTCGCCCGACGGCCCGGCGATCAGCTGGTTGCCCGCCGCGTCCAGCCCGCCGCGCAGGTCGTCCAGCGTCACCGGGGTGCGCGCCGCCGCGATCAGGGTGCGCACCGCATCGCCGCGCGTCGCGCCGAAGCGTTGCCGCAACTGGTTCTCGAGATAGTCGAGCGGCCGCCCGCGATCGAGCGCGCGGCGCGCGGCCACGATGACCATCATGTTTTCCGCGCGCGCGGCATAGGCGCCGGCGTTGCGCGCGCTGCCGTCGATCGCGGCGACCCGCGTCTCCAGCTCGCCGATCTGCGCCTCCAGCGTCGCCTCGCGCGCGGAGAGCACCGCCAGCGCGGGCAGCGCCGGGGCGGGCGCGGGCCGGGCGGTCGGCGTCGGCTGTGCGACCGGCTGGGCGGACAGCGCGGTGCGCCAGCCGAAGCGGGGAGCGGCATAATATAGCGCCGCCAGCGTCGCGCCGATCCCGATCAGAAAGGCGACGACCGCGACCGCCCATCCCCCCTTGCCCCGTCTGCTCCGGGGATAGCCGCTTGCCGTCGTGAAGGACGTGTCGTCGCTTATCATGCGCGCCTTATCCCCGCGCGCGCGGGCCGGGTCAATCGGCGAGGGTGCACCCCGCGGCGATGACCCCGGCATCGTCGGGCCGTGCCGCCACCGCCACCGCGCGCCAGCCGTCGCCGAGCGCCCCCGCCGCCGCTTCGGAGATGGCGGCGACCGCGACATCGGCCCGTTCCGTCACCAGCGCCGCCAGCCGGGCGGCGGCGCGCGGCGAATGGACCAGTGCGACGCTGGCGCGCAGGCAGGCGGCGTCGACCTTCGCGATCGTTTCCGCCGCATAGACCGCGACCGCATCGGCCACCACCGGATGCCCCGCCACCGCCCGGTCGCGCGCCGTCAGCAGCAAGGCACGTCGCACCCCGTGCGCCTGTGCCGCATCGAGCAGCGCCCGACCGTCGCTGCTGCCCGTCGCCGCCACGTTCAGCCCCGCCGCCCGCGCCGCCGCCGCCGTCGCCGCGCCCACCGCATGGACCGGGAGGTGCCGGAGCGCCGCCAGCCCCGCACCCGCATGGCGCACCCCATTGGCGCTGGTCAGGATCAGCGCGTCATGCGCGCCGCCCGGCACGTCCCACGCCAGCGGCACGACCCGGAACAGCGGCAGCGGAATCGCCGCCCGCCCCAGCGCCTCGATGGCGGCGACCGTTGCGGCATTGCCCGGTTCGGGCCGCAGCACGACGAGCGCCCGGCTCACCGGGCGAACAGCCGCGCGACCACCTCCGGCGCGTTGCCGAGCAACCGTTCGGCCAGCGTGCGCGGCAGGTCGATATCGTCGATCGCGCCGCTGGCCTCGCCCCGCACCTCGGCGCTGCCGTCCTGCGCCAGCAGTTGCGCGGTGAGCGTCAGCACGTCCCCGTCGATCCGCGCCAGCGCCGCGACCGGCGAATGGCAATCCGCCCCCAGCGCCGCAAGGAAGCCGCGCTCGGCGCGCACCGCCTGGTGCGTCGGCAGGTGATCGATCTTGCCCACGAACGCCAGCGCCGCCTCGTCCTCGGCACGCACCTCGATCCCCACCGCACCCTGCGACGGCGCGGGCAGCATCGTGTCGAGCGGCACGGCATGGCCGACGTCCGGCCGCCCCAGCCGCTCCAGCCCGGCGGCGGCGAGCAAGGTCGCATCCACCTCCCCCGCCTTGAGCTTGGCGAGGCGGGTGTCGACATTGCCGCGGAAGAGCACGATCCGCGCGTCGGGGCGGTGGTGCAGCACCTGCGCCGCGCGCCTCGGGCTGCTGGTACCGACCACCCCGTTGGGCGGCAGCTCGGCCAGCGTCGCGATGCCGACCAGCCGGTCGCGCACATCGGCGCGCGGCAGCATCGCGGCGATGCGGATCTCGGTCGGGCGGATCGTCTCGACGTCCTTCATCGAATGGACCGCCGCATCGATCTCGCCCGTGCACAGCGCGCGGTCGAGTTCCTTGGTCCACAGCGCCTTGCCGCCGATCTCGGCCAGCGCGCGGTCCTGCACCCGGTCGCCGGTGGTGCGGATCGGGACGATCGCGATGGTGTCGGGATCGACGCCATGCGCCGCCGCCAATGCCGCGCGTGTGGCATGCGCCTGTACCAGCGCCAGCGGCGATCCGCGCGTGCCCAGTCTGAATGTCATGGACCGTTCGCTACGCATCGGGAGCGGGTTGGGCAAGGAAGTTGGGTCCGTCGGGCGGGGGGAAGAAGAAGGTTGGTTCACGCGAAGGCGCGGAGACGCGGAGAAATAGAAGAGATGGATTGCGCGCAGAGGCGCAGAGGACGCAGAGACAATGCGGTTTGGACGACCCTCTGCCGCGTCAGCGGCTTTATTGCCTGGCCGCAAGCACCGATCGGTCTTCCGGTCGAGAACCGTTCCCCCCAGTCGTACCCTCTCCGCGCCTCTGCGTCTCTGCGCGAAAATCCTTTCTCCTCCCGTCTTCGTGCCTTCGCGTGAACCAGCCTCCTTCCATCTCCGCGCCTCCACGTGAACGAACCTTCTTCTTCCGACCGGCCCCGCCCCGCGCTAAAGGCCGCATGATGGCCCACCCCCTCATCCTCGGCATCGAATCCAGCTGCGACGAGACCGCCGTCGCGCTAGTCCGCGGCGATCGCACCATCCTGTCGCACCGCCTCGCCGGACAGGAAGCGGCGCACGCCCCCTATGGCGGGGTCGTGCCGGAGATCGCCGCGCGCGCCCATGTCGAGATCCTGCCCAGCCTGATCGAAGGCGCACTCGCCGACGCGGACGTCGCGCTGGGGCAGGTCGATGCGATCGCCGCCACCGCCGGGCCGGGCCTGATCGGCGGGGTCATGGTCGGTCTCGTCACCGCCAAGGCGCTGGCGCTGTCGGCGGGCAAGCCGCTGGTCGCGGTCAACCATCTGGAGGGGCATGCGCTGTCCCCCCGGCTGACCGATCCCGACCTCGCCTTTCCCTATCTCCTGCTGCTCGTCTCGGGCGGGCATTGCCAGTTGCTGCGCGTCGACGGGGTCGGTGCGTACCGCCGCCTCGGCACGACGATCGACGATGCGGCGGGCGAGGCGTTCGACAAGACCGCCAAGGTGCTCGGCCTCGGCTATCCCGGCGGCCCCCGCGTCGAGGCGGCGGCGGCGGGCGGCGATGCGAAGGCGGTGCCGCTCCCCCGCCCGCTCCTCGGCACGCCCGACCCGCACTTTTCCTTCGCGGGATTGAAGAGCGCGGTGCTGCGCGCGCATGATTCGGAAAACTACCGGATCGAGGACATCGCCGCATCGTTCCAGCAGGCGGTGGTCGATTGCCTGCTCGATCGCACCGCGCGCGCGCTGGCGCTGGCCGGGCCGGTGACGGCGCTGGTCGTCGCGGGCGGGGTCGCCGCCAACCGCGCGGTGCGCACCGGCCTCGAAGGGCTGGCCCGCGCGCACGACCTGCGCTTCGTCGCGCCGCCCTTGTGGCTGTGTACCGACAATGGCGCGATGATCGCCTGGGCCGGGGCGGAGCGGTTCATGGCCGGGCATAGCGATCCGCTCGACGTGGCGGCGCGCCCGCGCTGGCCGCTCGATCCGGGGGCGGAAAAGGTACGCGGCGCGGGGGTGAAGGCATGAGGATCGCGGTCATCGGCGGCGGCGCATGGGGCACCGCGCTGGCACAGGTCGCGGCGCGCGGCGGGCCGGTCACGCAATGGATGCGCGATCCCGCGCTGGCAGCGGCGATCAACGCCACGCGCGAGAACCGCCCCTACCTCCCCGGCATCCCCCTGTCGGATGCGATCACCGCCACCGCCGATCGCGCCGATCTGGCAGCGGCGGACGCGCTGCTGGTCGTCTGCCCGGCGCAGCATGTGCGCAACATATTACGCAGCATCGACGTCGGCAGCCGCACGCTGGTGCTGTGCGCCAAGGGGATCGAGGCGGGCACCCGCCTGCTGGTCGGCGAGGTCGCACGCGAAACCTGCCCGGCGGCACCGATCGCGGTGCTGTCCGGCCCGACCTTCGCGCATGAGGTCGCGGCGGGCAAGCCGACCGCCGTCACCCTCGCCTGCGCCGATGCGACCCTGCGCGAGGCGCTTGCCGCGCGAATCGGCGCGCCGGGCTTCCGCCCCTATGCCAGCGACGACGTGATCGGCGCGGAGATCGGTGGCGCGGTCAAGAACGTGCTCGCCATCGCCTGCGGCGTGGTGGAGGGTGCGGGGCTCGGCCAGAACGCCCGCGCGGCGGTGATCGCGCGCGGCTTTGCCGAGATGACCCGCTTCGGCATGGCGCGCGGCGCGCGGGCGGAGACGCTGGCCGGGCTGTCGGGCCTCGGCGACCTCGTGCTGACCTGTTCCTCCACCGCCTCGCGCAACTATTCGCTGGGCGTCGGGCTGGGGGAGGGCCGCGCCGCCGCCGACCTGCTGTCGGACCGGCGCACCGTCGCCGAAGGCGCGTTCACCGCCCCGGTGCTGGCCCAGGCCGCCGCCGATGCCGGGGTCGAAATGCCGGTCAGCCAGGCGGTCGATGCGCTGCTGGCGGGCGCGCCGGTCGACCGCGTGGTCGAGGCGCTGCTCAGCCGCCCGCGCCGCGCCGAGGGTCGCTGAAGAATCGTTTGCAAGCCTTTGTCATGAAACGATTCGTAAACTGCCGGTCCCGCAGGTAGCGCTACCCGCCGCATCGGCGGCACAGCGGCGGGAGTGGAACAGGATGATCGTGGTCGCCGAGGAACCGGCCTTTCGGGCAGCGATCGATCCGGTCGACCGGCGGCTGGAATTCACGCTGGTCGGCCATTGGGACATCGCCACCGTCACCCGGTTCGAGGACGCGATTCGCGCCTGCGTCCTGCGCCTGCCCGCGCTCGGCATCCGTCCGGGCGAACAGGTGGCGCTGTTCGACACCGGGCGCTTTTCGGTCCAGTCGGCGGACGTACTCGCCGAACTGGGGCGCATCGCGGCCGATCCCCGCGTCACGTCGCGCCGCATCGCACTGGTCCTCGCCAGCGCGCTGCTGCGGATGCAGGCGAAGCGGGCGATGCCGCAGATCGCGCTGTTCGGCGACCGGGCGGAAGCGGTCGCATGGCTCGCGCAGACCGAAGCAGCCCCGGCGTAGAAACCGCTTTCCTACACCCGGCGGGCGCTGTCCTGCTCCGCCCGGAACGGGACGGCCCACGCCGTTCATCCCCGTGCAGGGCCGTGTCTGCGCAACCTTCGCCAACGTCCCCCCGAATCAGGCCGCCCGCTTCTCCAGCGCCTGCGCCGCCTCGGCCATCAGCGTGGCGATGATCTCGGCGGCGGGTTCCTCCTTCGTCACCATGCCGACCGACTGGCCCGCCATCAGGCTGCCATGCTCGACATCGCCGTCGATCACCGCACGGCGCAGCGCGCCCGCCCAGTAATGCTCGATCTGCAACTGCGCCTCGGCCATCGCGACGCGCCCCTCGTCGAGGCTCTGCGCCACCTCGCGCTGCTTGGCGGTGAACAACTCGCCCCCGGCATTCTTGAGCGCGCGCACCGGGATCACCGGCAGGCGCGGGTCGATCTGCACGCTCGCCACCGCGTCCCGGGCCGACGCGCGCAGGAACGCCTTCTTGAACGCGGGATGCGCGATCGATTCGGTCGCGCACACGAAGCGCGTGCCGAGCTGCACCCCCGCCGCGCCCATATCCAGATAGCCCGCGATCGCTTCGCCCCGGCCGATCCCGCCCGCGACGAACACCGGCACCTGATCGGCGACCTCGGGCAGCATCTCCTGCGCCAGCACGCTGGTGGAAACCGGACCGATATGCCCGCCCGCCTCCATCCCCTCGATCACCAGCGCGTCGGCGCCGCTGCGGATCAGCTTCTTCGCCAGCGCCAGCGCGGGGGCGAAGGCCACGACCTTGGCGCCGGTCGCCTTGATCGCCTCCAGCGACCCCTTGGGCGGCAGCCCGCCCGCCAGCACGACATGGGTGACGCCGTGGCGTCCGCAGACGTCGATCAGGTCGAACAGCGCCGGGTGCATGGTGATGAGGTTGACCCCGAACGGCCTGGTCGTCAGCGCCTTCGTGCCTGCGATCTCGGCATCGAGCAGCTCGGGCGTCATCGCCCCGCAGGCGATCACCCCGAACCCGCCCGCGTTGGAAATGGCGGCGACGAGATTGCGCTCGCTCACCCACGACATCGCGCCGCACAGGATCGCGGTCGGGCTGCCGAGGAAGTCGCACCCACGCGCCATGCGGCGCTCCAGGCGTTCGCGCCCGATCGAAACATTGCTCATGGACTATCGCCTAGCGCGCCCGGCCCGGTTCGGGCAAGCAGGCACGATGCTCAGACAGGAACATGGCGAACTGGTGGTCACCACCAACGGGCAGGGGCTGGTGCTGATTACCGGGCAGGTCCGCCACTGGATCGAATCGACCGGCATCGCCAGCGGCTTGCTGACCCTGTTCTGCCGCCACACCTCGGCATCGCTCCTGGTACAGGAGAATGCGAGCGAGGCGGCGCGCGACGATCTGGAACGCTATTTCCGCCATATCGCGCCGGAAAGCGACCGCTATGCCCATGATGAGGAAGGGCCCGACGACATGCCCGCGCATCTGCGAACCGCGCTGACCGATACGTCGCTGTCGATCCCCGTCATCGGCCACCGCCCGGTGCTGGGCATGTGGCAGGGCATCTACCTGTTCGAGCACCGCCGCGCCGTGCACCGCAGGCGCGTGGCGGCGCATCTTCTGGGAGAATAAAGCTCCTCCCCGGCACGGGGAGGGGGACCGCCGCGAAGCGGTGGTGGAGGGGGCTGTCCTGCTCCACGACGGTTGCGATCGGGGATAGCCCCCTCCACCAGCCTGCGCCTGGTCCCCCTCCCCGTGCCGGGGAGGATGTGGAGCGTTACTCCGCGTCCAGCCCGTAGGCGGTGTGCAGCACGCGCACCGCCAGTTCGGTATAATCCTCCTCGATCAGCACGCTGACCTTGATCTCGGAGGTGGTGATCGCCTGGATGTTGATCCCGCGCTCGCCCAGCGTCGTGAACATCGTGGAGGCCACGCCCGCATGGCTGCGCATGCCGACGCCGACGACCGAGATCTTGGCGACCCGCGTGTTGTGGATCACCTTCTCATAGCCGATGTCGCCGCTCGCCTTGTCCAGCGTGTCCAGCGCGCGCGCCAGTTCGGCCGACGGCACGGTGAAGGTCACGTCGGTCGACCCCGCCGAATGGGCGATGTTCTGCACGATCATGTCGACGTTGATTCCCGCTTCCGCCAGCGGCGCGAAGATCGACGCGACCGCGCCGGGGCGGTCGGGCACGGCGACCAGCGTGATCTTCGCCTCGTTCTTGTCGTGGGCGATCCCCGTGATGAGCTGCCGTTCCATGTCCGTCACTTCCTCTTCGCCGACGATCAGCGTTCCACGATAGCCGTCCTCGTCGCGGCTATCGTCGAACGACGACAGCACGCGCACGCGGACCTGTTCCTTCATCGCCAGCCCGACCGAGCGGGTCTGGAGCACCTTGGCGCCGACCGACGCCAGTTCGAGCATTTCCTCGTACGTCACGCGCTTGAGTTTGCGCGCGCGCGGCACGATGCGCGGGTCGGTGGTGTAGACGCCGTCGACATCGGTGTAGATGTCGCAGCGGTCGGCCTGCATCGCCGCCGCCATCGCCACCGCCGAGGTGTCCGATCCGCCGCGCCCCAGCGTGGTGATGCGTCCGCCCTCGGTCACGCCCTGGAAACCGGGGATCACCGCCACCTCGCCGCTCGCGAGGCTGGCGTCGAGCGCGGTGGTATCGATCGATTCGATCCGCGCGGTGGCATGCGCGTCGCTGGTGGCGATCGGCAACTGCCAGCCGAGCCACGAGCGCGCCGGCACGCCGATCGCCTGCAACGCGATGGCGAGCAGCCCGCTCGTCACCTGTTCGCCCGACGATACCACCGCGTCATATTCGCGCGGGTCGTACAGCGGCGACGCCTCGCGGCAGAAGCCGACCAGCCGGTCGGTCTCGCCCGCCATCGCCGATACGACGACCGCCACCTGATTGCCCGCCTCGACCTCGCGCTTCACGCGCTCGGCGACGTTGCGAATGCGTTCGATCCCCGCCATCGAGGTGCCACCGAACTTCATCACGATCCGCGCCATGCGTAACTGCCATTCTTCCTTGGAATGGCGGCGGCTGATAGGAGGTGCCGATGACGAACGCAAGCAACGCAAACTTTGGTGCGCAAATAGCCAGCCCTGCGCAATCTAGTGTCGTGGAGCGCGAAGCCGCCCATTTCGGCGCGCTTGCCGCCGACTGGTGGAACCCGAAAGGCAGCTCGGCGATGCTCCACCGGCTGAACCCGGTGCGGCTCGCCTTCCTCCGCGCGGCGATCGACCGGCACTGGGACGGCGACGTGGCGGGCTTCGCGCCGCTGGCGGGTCGGCGCGCGCTGGACGTCGGCTGCGGGGCGGGGCTGCTCGCCGAACCGCTGGCGCGGCTGGGGGCGAGCGTCACCGGCGTCGATGCCGCGCCCGAGAATATCGGTGCGGCGGCGGCGCATGCGGCGGCGGCGGGGCTCGACATCGAATATCTGGCGGGCGGCGTGGAGGCGGTGGCCGGGCGGACCTTCGATCTCGTCACCTCGCTGGAGGTGATCGAGCATGTCGCCGATCCGGCGGCGTTCGCCAAGGGGCTGGCCGATGCGGTCGCGCCGGGCGGGCTGCTGGTCGTCTCCACGCCCAACCGCACCGCGCTGTCGCGCCTCGCGATGATTACCGTGGCGGAGGGGGTCGGCATGATCCCGCGCGGCACGCACGACTGGGAACGGTTCCTGACGCCCGACGAACTGACCGCGCATCTGCGCGCGGCGGGGCTGACGGTGTCGGCACCCAGCGGCCTCGCCTTTTCGCCGACGCAGGGGTTCGTGCTGTCGGACGATATCGCGCTCGACTATTTCCTGACCGCGACCCGCGCGGCGTGATCGCCCCGCCCGTGCCGCGACGGACGGGGCGCGGCCGTCATTTCCTGTCGAGGTTGATGATGAACATCGGCCCGAACTCGAACACCTGCTTGCCGGTCGCCAGTTGCAGCGAGGCGTTCAGCTCGCCGGGGGCATAGTCGCGATCGACTCGCCCGGCGACCTGGAGGAACTCGAACTGGTCGCCGACCTCGACCGGTTCGCCGAACACGGTCGTATAGGGGGCCTTGGACAGCTGGATCGTCGCGTTGGCGATTCTGGCCTTGGTGCCTGCCGGCATGCCGCTGGCGCGCGCATAGAAGGCGACGACCAACCGGTCGCCCTTCTTCACCGCCTGCGTCGTCGTGGATTGCAGGCCGATCTTCCACGGTTCCTTGTCGGCACCGGCAATCGGAATGCGGACGGCCTTGCCCCCGTCCACCCCGCTCACCCGCACCACCGACGGCGGCGTCGCCGTGCCATAGGCGATCAGGCTGGCGGGCAACGGCGCGTTGATGACCTTGGCGGCGAAATCCTCGGCGCTCTGTGCCACGACCGGCGCGGCGACCAGCGCCGCCGCCACGGCGAACGCTCCCATGTAACGCATGTCCCTCTCCCATTCGGTTCTGATGACCGTTGACAAGGCTAGACAATCGAAGCCGTGGCACGCAAGCAATGGATTGTTTCGTCCGTCTCAACCGATAGAATGACCGCATGGCCGAACCGCTCGATCGATTCGTGGAAGCGCAGCGCACGACCTGGGACCAGGCGCTTGCCGAACTGGTCGAGGGCGAGAAACGCGGCCACTGGATGTGGTTCATCCTGCCGCAGCTGCGCGGGCTGGGCTTCAGCACGATCGCGCAGCGCTATGGCATCGCCGATGCGGACGAGGCGCGGGCGTATCTGGCACATCCGGTGCTCGGGCCCCGGCTGGTCGAGGCGGCGGAGGCGCTGCTCGGCCACGAGGGCCGCGATATCGAACGCATCCTCGGCGAGACCGACGCGATGAAGCTGCGCTCGGCGATGACCTTGTTCGAGGCGGTGGCCACGGGCGATGCGCGCGCGACGTTCGGCGCGGTGCTCGACGCCTTCTACGACGGCGAGCGGGACGAACGGACGCTGGACATGCTGCGCTGAGGGCCGATCGACATTCGGCAGTCGCGCGTCATTCGTCATCGATGGAGCCGCTATTCTTGCCACCCCGGACTTATTCCAGGGTCCACCCAGCCGCAATTGCGGCCGATAGAGGCTTTAGAGCGTGATGACGTGATGTTGACCCATCGTGATTGTCCTGAGCCGTTCGTCGGCGAGGAGCGGCGCGCAACGCGGGCTGGTAGCCCGTGCAAGCGGCGCGACGACGTCCGGCGGGCGGCTCAGGACAACCGCGGCGCGGCGGGCGGAATGTCGTCCGTGGCGTCGTCGCTCGTCCGTCACGGGGGCAAAGCCCCGTTCCTTCCTCGCTCCTGTCCACGAACGACATTCCGCTCCGTCACGACGGGTCAACATCACGTCATCACGCTCTAACAGCACCGATTGCCGCGCCGTGGACCCCGGAACACGTCCGGGGTGACGATTGAGGCATGAAGGTCGATCGGTCCCGGGGCCGCCGTGCCCGATCCGCCGCACGGCGCGATGGACCGGGTGGCGGCAGCGTCACCGCGGCGCGGTCAGCTTCAACAGCCGTCCCTGCGAAGCGTCCTTGCCGTCCTCGATCACCCAGATCGCGCCGTCCGGCCCCTGCTCCACGTCGCGGATGCGCGCGCCCATGTCCCACTGGTCGCCCTTGGTCGCGTTCGTGCCGTTCACATCGACCCGGACCAGCGCCTGGCTCGACAGGCCGCCGATGAACAGGTCGCCCCGCCACTGCGGAAACATCGCGCCTGAATAGACGATCAGCCCGCCGGGCGAGATCACCGGGTTCCAGCTGACCTTGAGCGCCTCGAGATCGGGCCGGGTCGCGTGGCGCGGGATCGGGCGACCGTCATAATGGTCGCCGTCCGACACCAGCGGATAGCCGTAGTTGCGCCCGGGCAGGATCAGGTTGACCTCGTCGCCGCCCTTCGGCCCCATCTCCTGCTCCCACAGATTGCCCTGTGCGTCGAACGCGATGCCCAGCAGGTTGCGATGGCCATAGGACCAGACCGCCGGATGGAAGCCCTTGGCGGTCAGCCCCGGATCGCCCGCGGGCTTGCCGTCCAGCGTCAGGCGCAGCACCTTGCCGAGCGTCGCCTTCGGGTCCTGCGCCGGATCGAACTTCTGCCGCTCGCCGTTGGTGAAGAACAGGTGCTGCCCGTCCGGCGCAAAGGCGATGCGGCCCGAATAATGACCGTCGCCGCCGACGAACGGCGTCGCGCGGAACAGCGCCTCGATCTCGCCCAGCCGCATCTCACCGCCGTTGCCGCCCCCGGCGGCGCGCAGGCGGCCCCGCGCCAGCACGACGCCCTTGCCGCCCTCACCCGCGGCCGAATAGCTGAAATAGACCCGCCCGCTGCTGGCGAAATCGGGCGCGGGCACCACGTCCATCAACCCGCCCTGCCCCGCCGAATCGACCGGGATCGTCGCCACCACCTGCCGCTGCCGCCCGTCGGCGCTGACCAGCAGCATCTGCCCCTTCTTCTCCGTCACCAGCATCCGCCCGTCGGGCAGGAAGGCGAGCGCCCAGGGCGCGTCGAAATCGGCCACCGGCGTGACCGTGAAGGGCAGCCCGCCCTGCGCCGGGGTGGCGGTGGACGCGACCGGCGCGGTGGCCGGGCCAGGCTGCGCGTCCAGCTCGCCCCCGGCGTTGCAGGCGGCCAACAGCACGGCGGCGGGGATCAGCGAACGGAACGGCGACATGCGGCAGGCCTCTCGATTCGGGAACGACATGATCCGCGCCAACGCGCGGCACCCGCACCCGCTCCCGATGCCCCTTGCCGGGACATGGTTTTTTACATATATGGCCAGTGCTTCCTCGACATCGTCAACGTGCCGAGGCCGGTTCCGCCAGGGACCGGCAGCGAGGCGGCGTAACCTGTGGAGACGGCATGGCGGATATCGCCGAACTGACGCGACTGATCGAACCGGAGGCCAGGGCGCTGGGCTTCGCGCTGGTGCGCGTCAAGATGATGGGCGGCAAGTCCGATCCCACGCTTCAGGTGATGGCCGAACGCCCCGACACGCGCCAGCTGACGATCGAGGATTGCGCCGAACTCTCGCGCCGCATCTCGGACCTGATGGACGAGCACGACCCGATCGAGGAGGCGTATCGGCTGGAGGTATCGTCGCCCGGCATCGACCGGCCGCTGACGCGCCTTGCCGATTACGACGACTGGAAGGGGTTCGAGGCGCGCGTGACGCTGACCGAGACGATCGACAGTCGCAAGCAGCTGACCGGCATATTGCTGGGCACCGACGGCGATCAGGTGACGATCGACGTGCGCAAGCACCGGGCGATGACCGTGCCCTTCGCGATGATCGCCGATGCCAAGCTCCTCATCACCGATGCGCTGCTGGCAGCGACCGCACCGCTCTCGACCGAGGGCGCCGACGAATATGAAGACGAACCGGCCGACGACGATGCGGCCGACAGCCAAGGACTGAACTGACATGGCCACCGCCGTCACCGCCAATCGCGCGGAACTGATCGCGATCGCGAATTCGGTCGCTTCGGAAAAGATGATCGACAAGGCGATCGTGATCGAGGCGATGGAGGACGCGATCCAGCGCGCCGCCAAGACCCGCTACGGTTCCGAGAACGACATCCGCGCGAAGCTCGACCCCAACAGCGGCGACCTGCGGCTGTGGCGCGTGCTCGAGGTCGTCGAGCTGGTCGACGATCACTTCAAGCAGATCGGCGAGAAGGACGCGCAGAAGCTCCAGAAGGGCGCGACCATCGGCGACTATATCGTCGATCCGCTGCCCCCGATCGAATTCGGCCGCATCCAGGCGCAGGCATCGAAGCAGGTCATCCTCCAGAAGGTGCGCGACGCCGAGCGCGAGCGCCAGTTCGAGGAGTTCAAGGACCGCCAGGGCGAGATCATCACCGGCGTCGTCAAGCGCGTCGAGTTCGGCCATGTCGTGGTCGATCTGGGCCGGGCCGAGGGCGTCATCCGCCGCGACCAGCAGATCCCGCGGGAAGCCGTCCGCGTCGGCGATCGCGTCCGCTCGCTGATCCTGAACGTGCGCCGCGAGAATCGCGGGCCCCAGATTTTCCTGTCCCGCGCGCACCCCGACTTCATGAAGAAGCTGTTCGCGCAGGAAGTGCCCGAAATCTACGACGGAATCATCGAGATCAAGGCGGCGGCACGCGATCCGGGTTCGCGCGCCAAGATCGGCGTCATCAGCCATGACGGCTCGATCGATCCGGTCGGCGCCTGCGTCGGCATGAAGGGCAGCCGCGTGCAGGCCGTCGTGCAGGAGATGCAGGGCGAGAAGATCGACATCATCCCGTGGTCGCCCGACACCGCGACCTTCGTCGTCAACGCGCTTCAGCCCGCCAATGTCGCGCGCGTGGTGCTCGACGAGGAAGAGGACCGGATCGAGGTGGTCGTGCCCGACGATCAGCTCAGCCTCGCGATCGGTCGTCGCGGCCAGAACGTGCGCCTCGCCAGCCAGCTGACCGGCAAGGCGATCGACATCCTGACCGAGGCCGATGCTTCCGAGAAGCGCCAGAAGGAATTCATCGAGCGTTCCGGCATGTTCGAGCGCGAGCTGGACGTGGACGAGACGCTGGCGCAGCTGCTGGTCGCCGAGGGCTTCGGCGAGCTGGAAGAGGTCGCCTATGTCGAGATCGAGGAACTGGCCGCGATCGAGGGCTTCGACGAGGATCTCGCGCAGGAGCTGCAAAGCCGCGCGCAGGAAGCGATCGAGCGCCGCGAACAGGCCGCCCGCGAGGAGCGCACCGCGCTCGGCGTCGAGGATGCGCTGGCCGAACTGCCGTACCTGACCGAGGCGATGCTGGTCACGCTCGGCAAGGCGGGGATCAAGACGCTCGACGATCTGGCCGACCTCGCGACCGACGAACTGGTCGAGAAGAAGAAGGCCGAACCCCGCCGTCGCGGCGACGATGCACCCAAGCGCGAAGCACCCAAGGGCGGTATCCTCGCGGAATATGGGCTGAGCGACGAACAGGGCAACGAGATCATCATGGCCGCGCGCGCGCATTGGTTCGCCGATGACGACGCCGCCGAGACTTCGGAGGACGCTGTTGCGGAATCCGGACAATGATACGCCTCGGCTGACCGATAGCCCCGAGCGTAGCTGCATCCTCTCGCGCGAGCATGGCCCGCGCGAGGGGCTGGTGCGGCTTGCACTCTCGCCCGACGGGCTGGTGCTGCCCGATGTCCGTGCCAAGGCCCCCGGCCGCGGCGCGTGGATCGGCGTGGACAGGGCGACGCTCGAAACCGCGATGGCCAAGGGCCGGTTGCGGGGCGCGCTGGCGCGGGCGTTCAAGGAGGCTGCGCTGACGATTCCCGACGATCTGCCGCAGCGGATCGAGGACGCCCTGCGCCGCCACGCGCTCGACCGGCTGGGACTCGAGGCCAAGTCGGGCTTCGTCGTGATCGGCGGCACCGCGATCGACAAGGCGGCGCGCAGCGGCAGGCTGTATGCGCTGTACCATGCGTCCGACGCCGCCGCCGACGGCGCGGCCAAGCTGGCGCAGGCATGGCGCGTCGGCACCGACGACGAAGGATCGGGGCGCAGGGGATTGGCATTGCCGGTCCCGCGCACCATATTGTCGTTGGCGCTTGGGCGCGAAAATGTGGTACATGTCGGATTGACCGACGCACGGGCGGCACAGCGCGCCGATGACGCACTGTCCCGCTGGCTGCACTTTATCGGACCCGAACCTATCCCCGTGGCTTGCGAAAGCGTTTCGCAGGGCGCATCGACGGCGCAATCTTCCGGCATCCCCGATGCCGGTCGCGTTGGCCTCGACCAATTGAAGCAGGAACCTGAGTAACCGGATGAGCGACATCGACAACGACAAGCCGAAGCTGGGCACGCGCCCGTCGCTCGGCCTCAAGCGCACGGTGGAGACGGGCAAGGTGAAGCAGAGCTTCAGCCATGGCCGGTCGAACACGGTGGTCGTGGAGGTGAAGCGCCGCCGCGAACTCCGCCGTCCCGGCGAGGAACAGGGTGCGGAAACCGCCGCGCCCGCGCCGACCCCGACGCCTGCCCCCGCGCCCGCCCGCGCCGCACCGGCGCCGGTGGCCCCGCCGCCGCGCCCGGTCGCGAGCAACGCCGGGCTGTCGCGGCACGAGCTTCAGGCCAAGCTGCTGCGCGAGGCCGAGGAAGCGCGGATGAACGCGCTCGAGGAAAATCGCCGTCGCGACGAACGCCTCGCCCGCGAAGCCGCCGAGGCCGAGCGTCTGCGTGCCGAGGAAAAGGCGCGCGCCGCCGCCGCGCCGAAGCCGGAACCGGCCCCCGAGCCGACGCCCGCGCCCGTCGCCGCCCCGGAACCGGCTCCGGCCCCGGTCGCGACGCCGGAACCCGCGGCTGCGCCTGCGCCCGAGCCTGCTCCGGCCCCTGCCCCCGCACCTGCGCCGGTGGCGACCAGGCCCGCGCCTGCGCCGACCCCGGCCCCCGCGCCTGCCCCGGTCGCGGCAAAGCCCGCCCCGGCACCCGCGCGCCCCGCGCCGCGTGCCGCGCCGGCCCCTGCGCCCGCACCGCAGCCGATCATCCTGACCGCGGACCCCAACCGGCCCGCGCCGCGCCGCTTCACCCCGGTGCAGCGTCCGGAAATCCCCAAGCCGCAGCCCAAGCCCGAGCCGAAGCCCGAACCCGCCCCCACGGCGGCGGCGGCCCCGGCGGCGCGTCCGGCGGCGGGCGGACAGGCCGCACGGCCTGCGCCGACCGGCACCGGCCAGGCGACGCCGCGTCGCAACGAACCGGCACGGCCCGCGCCTTCGCGCGACCGCAAGGGCGACGATCGCCGCCAGTCGGGCAAGCTGACCGTCACCCGTGCCCTGGGCGACGACGGCGCACGTTCGCGCAGCCTCGCCGCGCTCAAGCGGGCGCGTGAAAAGGAGAAGCGCGGCTTCGGCGGCCCGCGCGAGCCGCAGGTCAAGCAGGTTCGCGACGTGCAGGTGCCCGAGACGATCACGGTCGGCGAACTCGCCAACCGCATGGCGGAAAAGGGTGCCGATCTGGTCAAGGCGCTGTTCAAGATGGGCATGCCCGTCACGATCAACGCGGCGATCGATCAGGACACCGCCGAGCTGCTCGTCACCGAATTCGGCCACAATATCGTCCGTGTCAGCGATTCGGACGTCGACCTCGCGCTCGACACGACCGAGGATGCCGCCGAGGCGCTCCAGCCGCGTCCGCCGGTCGTCACGATCATGGGCCATGTCGACCACGGCAAGACCTCGCTGCTCGACGCGCTGCGCGGTACCGACGTGGTGCGCGGCGAGGCGGGCGGCATCACCCAGCACATCGGTGCGTATCAGGTGACGCTGAAGGACAAGTCGAAGATCACCTTCCTCGACACGCCCGGCCACGAAGCGTTCAGTGAGATGCGCGCGCGCGGTGCCGACGTGACCGACATCGTGATCCTCGCGGTCGCCGCCGACGACGGGCTGATGCCGCAGACGATCGAGGCGATCCATCACACCCGCGCCGCGGGCAAGCCGATGATCGTCGCGATCAACAAGGTCGACAAGCACGAGGCGAACCCGCAGCGCATCCGCGAACGCCTGCTCGAACATGACGTGCAGGTCGAGGAGATGGGCGGCGAGACGCAGGACGTCGAAGTCTCGGCGCTCAAGAAGACCGGTCTCGACCAGCTGATCGAGAAGATCCAGCTCCAGGCCGAACTGCTCGAGTTGCAGGCCAACCCCGATCGCCCGGCGGAAGCCAGCGTGATCGAGGCGAAGCTGGACAAGGGTCGCGGACCCGTCGCTACCGTGCTGGTGCGGCGCGGCACGCTCAAGGTCGGCGACGTGTTCGTCGTGGGTGCCGAGAGCGGCAAGGTCCGCGCGCTGATCGACGACAAGGGGCGTCAGGTGAAGGTCGCCGGTCCCTCGACCCCGGTCGAGGTGCTGGGCCTGTCGGGCGTGCCGATGGCGGGCGATCCGTTGCAGGTGGTCGAGAACGAGGCACGTGCCCGCGAGGTCGCCGAATATCGTCAGGGCGTGGCGCTCCAGAAGCGCACGACGCAGGCCCCGGCCAGCCTCGAGAGCATGTTCTCGGCGCTCAAGTCGAAGCAGGCGATCGAATATCCGCTGGTGGTGAAGGCCGACACGCAAGGGTCGGTCGAAGCCATCGTCGGGTCGCTCAACAAGATCTCGACCGACGATATCCGGGTGCGCATCCTGCATTCGGGCGTCGGCGGCATCACCGAGAGCGACGTGACGCTGGCGGCGGCATCGGGTGCGCCGATCATCGGCTTCAACACCCGCCCCAACGCCAAGGCGCGCGAGATCGCCGAGCGGAACAAGGTGGCGTTGAAGTACTACGACGTCATCTACACGCTGACCGACGACATCCGTGCGGGCATGGCCGGTACCCTGGGTCCGGAAGCGTTCGAGACGGTCGTCGGCCGCGCCGAAATCCGCGAGGTCTTCTCGGCGGGCAAGCACGGCAAGGCCGCGGGTCTGCTGGTGGTCGAAGGCGTCATCCGCAAGGCGCTCAAGGCGCGCATCACGCGCAACGACGTCATCATCTATCAGGGTGAGATCGCGTCGCTGCGTCGCTTCAAGGACGATGTCCCCGAAGTGCGTGCCGGTCTGGAGTGCGGTGTCACGTTCACGCAGAACTTCACCGACATCAAGGCGGGCGACTTCCTCGAAACCTATGAGGTCGAACTGCGCGACCGCACGCTGTGAGCGACCAGCGGCGAGAGGCAACTCTCGCCGCCACGCTCCGCCCCCGGCTGCGCTGGGTGACGGCGTGGGTGGTCGGCGGTACGGCGGCGCTGTTCGTCGCCAATGTGCTGGGCGGCTGGGCGATGCTGGTCGTCGTGCCGCTGCTCGGCTGCCTGTGGCTGTGGGCGGTGGCCGACGGCGTGGTGCAGGGCTGGCGGTTGCGCCATGCCGGGCTGCCCGCGCTGCTCCCCGCGTTCCTGCCGTTCGTCGCGATGCCGTTCGCGGCATGGGCGATGGGGCATGCGCTCTACTGGTCGCATGTCGCGCCGTCGGGGTGGCTGCTCCGCTCGGAACGCGCGGCGTTCGCGGCGGTACTGCGCGGCGGCCCGACACCGGCCGGGGTCGGCGGGATCGAGCGGGCGGGTTCGCGGACCGCCTTCCTGACGGTCAACGGCATGCTCGGCGCGTGGGCGGGCATCGTCCATGACCCGACTGGTCGCATGGCCGCCGCACGCGGCTGGAACGGCGGACCGGTCGCGACCGACGTGCGCCATATCTTCAACGGCAGCACCATCTGGTGCCAGCGACTCGACAGTCACTGGTTCCACTGTCAATTCGATTGAGCCATGACCGACAACACTTCCGAAACCCGCTCCGTCCGCCTGCTCCGCGTCGGCGAACAGGTCCGCCATGTCCTTTCGGACGTCCTCGCGCGCGGCGACGTGCATGACGACGTGCTGGCCTCGCACTTCGTCTCCGTTACCGAAGTGCGCATGTCGCCCGACCTGCGCCACGCGACCGTCTTCGTGAAGCCGTTCCTCGGCAAGGACGAGGAGGTGGTGCTGAAGGCGCTGCGCACCAACACTGCCTATCTCCAGTCGGAGGTCGCGAAGCGGGTGAACCTGAAATATGCCGCCCGGCTGAAGTTCCTGATCGACGAGAGCTTCGACGAGGGCACCCGCATCGACCAGCTGCTGCGCGATCCCAAGGTCGCGCGCGATCTGGAGAGTGACGGCGGCGAGGACTGAGTGGCCAAGCTCTATTTCTATTATGCGTCGATGAACGCGGGCAAATCAACGACCTTGCTTCAGGCGGATTTCAACTATCGCGAGCGGGGCCTCACGACGACGCTGTTCACCGCCGCGATCGATACGCGCGCGGGCGAAGGCGTTATCGGGTCGCGCATCGGCCTGTCGGCACCGGCGGCGACCTTCGATGCCGACAGCGACCTGTATGCGGCGGTCGCGGCCGCCCCGGTCAGCTGCGTGCTGGTCGACGAGGCCCAGTTCCTCACACCCCGACAGGTCGATCAGCTCGCTCGAATCGCCGACGAACTGGGTGTGCCGGTCCTCGCCTACGGCCTGCGCACCGATTTCCTCGGGCAGCTGTTCCCCGGATCGGCGCGGCTGCTGGCGATCGCCGATGCGCTGGTCGAGCTGAAGTCGGTGTGCGACTGCGGGCGAAAGGCGACGATGAACCTCCGCGTCGATGCCGAGGGCCAAGCGGTGCGCCACGGCCAGCAGACCGAGATCGGCGGCAACGACCGCTATGTCGCGCTGTGCCGCCGCCATTTTTGCGAGGCGATGCGCGGCTGATGCACGGCTGGATCGTCATCGACAAGCCGGTGGGGCCGGGATCGACCCAGATCGTCTCGGCGGTCAAGCGCGCGCTGCGCCACGGCGGATACGGCAAGTTCAAGGTCGGGCACGGCGGCACGCTCGACCCGCTGGCCTCGGGCGTGCTGCCGGTCGCGGTGGGCGAGGCGACGAAGCTCGCCGGGCGGATGCTCGATGCGTCGAAGGTGTATGACTTCACCATCCGCTTCGGGACGCAGACCGATACGCTGGACCTAGAGGGCAGGGTGATCGCCGAGTCGCCGGTGCGCCCGACGCTGGCCGACGTCGAGGCGGTACTGGCGCGCTTCACCGGGCCGATCGAACAGGTGCCGCCCGCCTATTCCGCACTGAAGATCGATGGCGAGCGCGCCTATGACCTTGCGCGGAAAGGCGAGGCAGTGGTGCTGGCGACGCGCGCGGTGACGATCCATGACCTCACGATCCGCCCCGGCACGGGGAGGGGGACCGCGCGAAGCGTGGTGGAGGGAGGGCTCCCCGAGCGCACCATGTGCGGCGATCCCCCTCCACCACCGGCTGCGCCGGCGGTCCCCCTCCCCGCGAGCGGGGAGGAACTGGGGGAGCTCACCCTCACCGCCCATGTGTCCAAGGGCACCTATATCCGCTCCCTCGCGCGCGATATCGCGATCGCGCTCGGCACGGTCGGGCATGTCACCATGCTGCGGCGGACGAAGGCCGGGCCGTTCACCCTCGCGCCCGCCATTTCGCTGGACAAACTGGCCGAAATGGGTCAGGGGCGCACGCTTGAAGAAACGCTCCTGCCACTGGGGGCGGGGCTGGACGACATCCCGGCTCTGACCCTGGACGCCGATCAGGCAGGGCGGCTCCGTCAGGGGCTTCGCTTGATCGGTTTCGCTGCGGACGACGGTTTGGGCCTCGCGACGCTGGACGATGTGCCGGTCGCGCTGGTCGAGACATTCGCCGGGGAAACCCGGGTCGTGCGCGGCTTCAACCTCGCATAGAAAGGACGTACGATGTCGATCACTCCCGAGCGCCGCCAGGCGCTGATTTCGGAACATGCCCGCGCCGAAGGCGACACCGGCAGCCCCGAGGTGCAGGTCGCGATCCTGACCGACCGCATCCAGAACCTGACCGAGCATTTCAAGACGCATGCGAAGGACAATCACTCGCGTCGCGGTCTGCTGATGCTGGTCAACAAGCGGCGTTCGCTGCTCGACTATCTGAAGAAGAAGGACGCGGAGCGCTACGGCGCGCTGATCGCGAAGCTCGGCCTTCGGAAGTAACGGACAAGGGCGGCTCGGACGGGCCGCCCTTTTTCCATATGGGGCACGACTTGCCCCGCGAAATTCCCCGGAAAACGGGGTATAGGCTTTGCGACCGGATGTCCGGCCAAGCCGTCCCGCCGCAATCCGGCGATGCGGGACACCGGGCCCACAAGGCCTGATCCAGGGGTGGTCCGCCACCCAAGCTGCCCCGGCGCGCATAGGGCCGCCGGACGCGAAGGAAACAAGATGTTCGATATCAAGAAAAGCACCATGGACCTGGGCGGCAAGACGCTGACCCTCGAAACGGGCCGTGTCGCCCGTCAGGCCGACGGCGCGGTCATCGCGACGCTCGGCGAAACCGTGGTGCTCTGCGCGGTCACCGCCGCGCGTTCGGTCAAGGAAGGGCAGGACTTCTTCCCGCTGACCGTCCATTATCAGGAGAAGTACTCGGCGGCGGGCCGCATCCCCGGCGGCTTCTTCAAGCGCGAGCGCGGCGCGACCGAAAAGGAAACGCTGGTCAGCCGCCTGATCGATCGCCCGATCCGCCCGCTGTTCCCCGAAGGCTTCTACAACGAGATCAACGTCATCGCCCAGGTGCTGAGCTATGACGGCGAGAACGAGCCGGATATCGTCGCAATGATCGCGGCGTCGGCGGCGCTGACCATTTCGGGCGTGCCGTTCATGGGACCGATCGGCGCGGCGCGCGTCGGCTATCAGAACGGCGAATACATCCTGAACCCGACGCTCGACCAGGTGAAGGACGGCGACCTCGACCTCGTCGTCGCCGCCACCGGCAATGCGGTGATGATGGTCGAATCCGAAGCCAAGGAGCTGTCGGAGGACGTGATGCTGGGCGCGGTCGTGTTCGCCCACGAAGCGTCGAAGAAGATCGTGAACTGCATCATCGACCTGGCCGAACAGGCCGCGAAGGATCCGTGGGAGCTGCAACCCGTCGCCGACCAGTCGGCCGCGAAGAAGAAGCTGAAGTCGCTGATCGGCAAGGACCTGACCGCCGCCTACAAGCTGACCGACAAGCAGGCGCGCCAGAACGCGATCAACGACGCCCGCACCAAGGCGCGCGACGCCTTCGCCGAGCTGAAGGACAGCGATCCGGCGCAGTATCTCGGCACGCTCAAGCTCGTGAAGAAGCTGGAAGCCGAGATCGTCCGCACCGCCATCCTGAAGGAAGGCCGCCGCATCGACGGTCGCGATACCAAGACGGTGCGCCCGATCGAGGCGATGGTCCATTTCCTGCCGCGCACCCATGGTTCGGCGCTGTTCACCCGCGGCGAGACGCAGGCGATCTGCACGACCACGCTCGGCACCAAGGATGCGGAGCAGATGATCGACGGGCTGAACGGCCTGCACTACGAACGCTTCATGCTGCACTACAACTTCCCGCCCTATTCGGTCGGTGAAGTCGGCCGCTTCGGCGCGCCCGGCCGCCGCGAAGTCGGCCATGGCAAGCTCGCATGGCGCGCGCTGAACCCGGTGCTGCCGTCGAAGGAGGAATTTCCCTACACCATCCGCGTCCTGTCGGACATCACCGAGTCGAACGGCTCGTCGTCGATGGCGACGGTCTGCGGCGGTTCGCTGTCGATGATGGACGCGGGCGTGCCGCTCAAGCGTCCGGTGTCGGGCATCGCGATGGGCCTGATCCTCGAGGGCAAGGATTTCGCGGTCATCAGCGACATCCTCGGCGACGAGGATCACCTCGGCGACATGGACTTCAAGGTGGCCGGGACCAGCGAAGGCATCACCTCGCTCCAGATGGACATCAAGATCGCCGGCATCACCGAGGAGATCATGAAGATCGCCCTCGCCCAGGCGAACGAGGGCCGCGCGCACATCCTGGGTGAGATGGCCAAGGCGCTGGGCGAGACCCGCAGCGAGCTGTCGGCGCATGCCCCGCGCATCGAGACCTTCTCGATCGACAAGTCGAAGATCCGCGAAGTGATCGGCACCGGTGGCAAGGTGATCCGCGAGATCGTCGCCACCACCGGTGCGAAGGTCGACATCGACGACGAGGGCGTCATCAAGGTGTCGTCGTCCGATCCGGCGCAGATCGAGGCGGCGGTCAAGTGGATCAAGGGCCTGGTCGAAGAGGCCGAGGTCGGCAAGGTCTATAACGGCAAGGTCGTCAACCTCGTCGATTTCGGCGCGTTCGTGAACTTCATGGGCGGCAAGGACGGCCTGGTCCACGTCAGCGAAATCCGCAACGAGCGGGTCGAGAAGGTCGCCGACGTCCTGTCCGAAGGGCAGGAGGTGAAGGTCAAGGTCCTCGAGATCGATCCGCGCGGCAAGGTGCGCCTGTCGATGCGCGTCGTCGATCAGGAAACCGGCGCCGAGCTGGAGGACACCCGCCCGGCCCGCGAACCGCGCGAGCGTTCGGATCGCGGCCCGCGTGGTGATCGTGGCGACCGTGGCCCGCGCGAGGGCGGCGATCGCGGCCCGCGGCGCGACGGCGGCGATCGTGGCCCGCGCCGCGACCGTGGGCCCCTTCGCGAAGAGGCGAAGGACGAGGGCGGCGCAGGGCTGCCGTCGTTCATCACCGACAACTGATCGGGGCACCTTCGGGTGAAACGGGGGGCTCGCGGCGACGCGGGCCCCTTTTTTCGTGGTAGCCGCGGCTTTTCCCGAACCCGCCCCCAACCGTTCGTCCCGGGCGCAGCCGAGGGACGCGCCGCAAGCGCCGCACCCGCGTGTCTCGACTGCGCTCGACACGAACGGACCGCGACGGGCGAAAACGCAGGCGGTGCTGCGGGCTCAGACCCCCAGCCAGCCCCTGAGCGGATTGGCCGGATCGCTGACCAGCTTCACCGTCAGCGCCAGCGACAGCACCACCAGTAGCGGGCGGATCGCCCGCCCGCCGAAGCGGATCGCCAGCGCCGCGCCGAGCTGGTTGCCCGCCATGCTCGCCACCGCCATGGCAAGGCCGAGCGTCCACCACACCGCCCCGCCCGCGACCAGCACCGCCATGCCCGCTAGATTGCTGGCGAAGTTCAGCAGCTTGGCATGCGCAACCGCCCGCGTCGCGCCGAGGCCCGCGGCAGTCACGAGCAGCAAGGTGAAGAACGATCCGGTACCGGGTCCGAAGAAGCCGTCGTACATGCCGATCGCACCGACCGCGAGCAGCAGCCCGGCGGGTGCGAGGCGGACATGAGTGTCGACGTCCGACAGCTTCGGCCCGAACAGGAAATAGGCCGCCATCGCGACCAGCAGGATCGGCAGCAGCCCGGCAAGGAACCCCGGATCGATCCGCTGGACCAGCGCCGCCCCCACCCCCGCCCCGATCAGCGACGCGAGCGCAGGCAAGGCGAAGCGGCGGAGATCGATCTGCCCGTGCCGCCAGAAGGCGAAGGTCGCGCCCGCCGTGCCGCAGACGCTTTGCAGCTTGTTGGTGCCGAGCGCCATGACCGGCGGCACCCCCGCCGCCAGCAGTGCGGGCAAGGTCAGCAGCCCGCCGCCGCCCGCCATGGCATCGATCGTACCCGCGACGAACGCCACGAGCATCAGGAGCAGGATGATCTGGAGGTCCATGGCGGCGGCCTATCGCACGCGCAGCATCACGGAAAGTGGGGAGCTTCTGTTCCCCGGTGCCCCGCTGGTTTGCGGAGGTCCGGGGGGTTCTGTTGCCCGGCCCCCCCGGCGGCCGCTGGAATCCGATTCTGTTGCCCGGTTCGGTCCAACCGCGCTATCTTGGAGTAACTTCAGGCCGTGAGGCCCTTAGTTACGCCGCAATCGCGAGTGCTTCGTTATCGTTGGCACTTGTGTGTATGGGCCGTTGCGGTGGTCCCATTCCGAGCGAAAACAGCGCTTTTCAACACACGTCGATCCTGGTTCGGCCCCGTCAGAAACGGTGTCCAGAAACACCACCTTATGGTGGAGCCGCCGGGTAC
This sequence comes from Sphingomonas silueang, assembly GCF_040049155.1. Classification (NCBI taxonomy): domain Bacteria; kingdom Pseudomonadati; phylum Pseudomonadota; class Alphaproteobacteria; order Sphingomonadales; family Sphingomonadaceae; genus Sphingomonas; species Sphingomonas silueang. The sequence goes on along the minus strand of NZ_JBDZDK010000010.1, from coordinate 111,354 downwards.
TGCCCCCGGGTCCGCTGCGTCTATTGCACGCCGCAGTTTATCGCCATAGGCGGCTGGAAGCCGTCACCGACCGATATAGGCGACGCAAACGGCTTTGAAAAGAACCGCCCTTCCCTAGAAGCGCGCAAACTGGCATGGGGCATGGGATCATGCTGACCCAGCGTTCCCGCTATGCGTTGCGCGCGATGCTGTTCCTCGCCGAACAACCCGCGGGCGAGGCACCGATGCCGATGCACCGGATCGCCACCGCCGCCAATGTGCCGCGCAAGTTCCTCGAACTGATCCTCGCCGACCTGCGCGAGGCCGGGTTCCTGCATTCGACGCGCGGCAAGGCGGGCGGATACCATCTGTCGCGCCCGGCGCACCTCATCTCGCTGGGCGAGATCATCCGCGTGATCGAGGGGCCGCTGGCGCTGGTGCCGTGCGTCAGCCGCACCGCCTATCGCCCCTGCGGCGACTGCAAGGACGAGGCGAGCTGCGCGATCCGCCTCGCCATGGCGCGGGTGCGCGACGAGACGGCACGCATCCTCGACGGCACCAGCCTGGCGATGGCGGCGGCGCAGGAACTGGCGGCGGCCTGAGCCACGCCGTTCGTCCCGAGCGAAGTCGAGGGACGTGCCGCAAGCGCTGCGCAGGGTGTCTCGACTGCGCTCGATACGAACGGACCGGATCAGGATTTGGCCGGGTCAACCCCGTTCGCCCGCGCCGCGCGCAGCTCGTCGCGGATCTCGCGCAGCAGCGCCACATCGGCCGGATCGGCGGCGGGCGGGGCGTCGCCCTTCTTCTGTTCCTCGTGCACCACCGCGATCGCGCGGTTCACGAACTTGACCAGCAGGAACACGATGAAGGCGAGGATCAGGAAGTTGATGACCACGCTGACGAACGCGCCATAGCCGAACAACGGCACCCCCGCCGCCTTCAGCGCGGCATAGTTGGTCGGCGATCCGGTATAGCCCGCCGGGATCGGGGCCAGCCGCACGAAATAGCTGGAGAAGTCGAACCCGCCGAACAGCCAGCCGACCACCGGCATGATCATGTCGTCGGTCAGCGACTTGGTGATCGTGCCGAACGCGGCACCGATGATGACGCCGACGGCGAGGTCGAGCACGTTGCCGCGCGCGACGAAGGTGCGAAACTCCTTCAGGATCGCCATATAGTCCTCCAACGCTGTTGAGGGTGTCATAATGGTGCGATACGGTGGCGTGGACAAGCAATTGAGGAACGGGATGATGCGGATGCGGATGGCGATCGTGGTTGCGGCGGCGGTCCCGCTGGCGGCGTGCGGGGTCAACAGCGTTCCCACGGCGGAAGAGAATGTGAACGCCAAATGGGGCGAGGTGCAGAACCAGTATCAGCGCCGTGCCGACCTGATCCCCAATCTGGTCGCGACGGTGAAGGGGTTCGCGGGGCAGGAAGAGCGCGTGCTGACCAACGTCACGCGGGCACGGGCACAGGCGACGTCGATCAACGTCACCACCAACGACCTGTCGGACCCGCAGACCTTCCAGCGCTTCCAGTCGGCACAGAACCAGCTGACCCAGGCGCTGGGCCAGCTGCGCACCGTGGTGGAGGCGTATCCGGCGCTCACCTCGAACCAGAATTTCATGAGCCTGCAATCGCAGCTGGAGGGGACCGAGAACCGCATCGCCATCGCGCGGCGCGACTATAACGAGGCGGTGCAGGCGTATAACACCCGCATCCGCACCTTCCCCGATGCGATCGGGGCGCGGGTGTTCTACGGCGCCAAGCCCAAGCAGAGCTTCCAGGCACAGGGCGGGGCGGAAGTCGCGCCGCAGGTGAACTTCGGGAACGCAAGCTGAGCGGTCCGATGCTGCGCATCCTGTGGCGCCTGTGGCTCGCGCTCCTGCTGATCGGCGGGGCGGCGGGGGTGCAGGCGCAGACCTTCCCCAAGTTCACCGGGCTGGTGGTCGACGACGCCAACGTCCTGCCGCCCGAGACGCGCGCGGAACTGACGCAGAAGCTGACGGCGTTGCAGAAGGATACCAAGCGGCAGTTGGTCGTCGCCACGATCGGCGATCTGCAGGGCTATCCGCTGGAGGATTACGGCAATCGGCTGCTGCGGACCTGGGCCGTGGGTCTGAAGGGTGCGGACAATGGCGCGATCCTGTTCATCGCCCCCAATAATCCGGCGGGGCAGCGCGGGCCGCGACTGGAAGTCGGCTATGGCCTCGAGCCGATCCTGACCGACGCCTTCTCCTCTACCGTTACCCGCGGGCTGATGACGCCGATGCTGCGCAACGGCGATATACCCGGCGCGATGACGGCGGGCACCGATGCGGTGATCGCGCAATTGCGTGCCAGCCCCGAGGAAGCGCAGGCGAAGGTCGACGCCGCGGTCAAGCAATTCAACCAGCAGCACCGACGTCAGCGATCCGGCGGCGGGTTCCCGGTGGCGGGCGTGTTCATGCTGATCGTGTTTGGCGTTATCGTCGCATCGATCTTTTCCGGGCGGCGCAAGCGACGCGCGGCAGGCCCATGGGGTCGTCGGCATCGTAGCAGCGACAGCGGGGTGATGCCGATCATCCTGTGGTCGATCGCCGACGAGATCGCCCGTAACGCCACGCGCGGCAGTGGCTGGGGCGGCGGTGGTGGTAGCTGGGGCGGCGGATCGTCCGATGGCGGTTCCGACGGCAGCTGGGGCGGCGGCGGCTTCACCGGCGGCGGTGGCGGATCGGGCGGTGGCGGCGGCGCTTCGGGGGACTGGTGATGCGGCTGTCGGCACAGGATCATGCGCGGATCGGCGCGGCGGTAGCAGCGGCGGAGGCGGCGACCAACGGCGAGATCGTCGTCATCACCGCACCCGAATCGGATCGCTATCACGATGTCCCGCTGCACTTCGCGGTGCTGGCGATGCTGCTGGTACTCGCCGGATCGGCGCTGTGGCCGGGCTGGCTCCATGCGGTGCACGGCTGGGTCGAGCCGTGGGGCGAGGCACCCTCCCCCGCTTTCCTGTTCACCGTGATGGCGTGGGTGCAGGCGGCGGTGTTCCTGATCGTGCGCTACGGCGTCGGCTGGCCCCCGCTGCGCATGGCGCTGACCCCGCGGGCGACCAAGGCGCGGCGGGTCCATGCGCGGGCGCTGATGCTGTTCCGTGCCGCCGCCGAGCAGCGCACCGTCGCCGCGACCGGCGTGCTGCTCTACCTGTCGATGGCCGAGCATCGTGCCGAGCTGATCGCCGATGCGTCGATCCACGACCGGGTCGATGCGGCGGTGTGGGGCGATGCGCTGGCGGCGGTGCTGGGCGGGTTGCGCGACGGCCGCGCCGCCGACGGGATCGTCGCGGCGGTGGGTGCCATCGGCACCGTGCTGGCCGAACATTTCCCGCGAGGAGACGACGACGTGAACGAACTGCCCGACCGGGTGATCGAACTGTGATCGATGCCGATGCCCCCGAAGAGGTGATGTGGTCCGGGCGGTTCATCACCGCGAAGAAGCGGGGCCGCTGGGAATATGTCGGGCGCGCCAACGGGATCGGCGCGGCGGTGATCGTCGCGATCGACGGCGGTCATGTGCTGCTGGTCGAGCAGTATCGCGTGCCGCTGGGCCGCAACTGCATCGAACTGCCCGCGGGGCTGGTCGGCGACGACATGGCGGGCGAGGCGGCGGCGGCGGCGGCGGCGCGCGAGCTGGAGGAGGAAACCGGCTATCGCGCGGGGACGATGGTGTCGCTCGGCGACTATCACTCGTCGCCGGGCATGGTGTCGGAGAGCTTCACCCTGTTCCGCGCGGGCGAACTGGTGCAGGTCGCGGCGGGCGGCGGGGTGGAGGACGAGCATATCGTCGTCCACCGGGTGGCGCTGGACGCGCTGCCGGGGTTCGTCGCGGCGCAGCGCGCGGCGGGCACGGCGGTCGACGTGAAGCTGCTGTTGCTGCTGTCGCCGTACCTGTTGGGATAGGGGTTCGAGCGCCGAAGTTTACGAAATTTACACCTGGACGCGGGTTTTTCGGGTCGCCCGCATGCCCGGCGGGCGGGCAGCGATATGGCGGGGTGCCGCCAGCCAAGCAGATTTCGGGCGTGTAGGACAGCCCCGCAAGCCGTTCCCGATCCTCTCGATCCGGCCCCGACCGTCCGTGTCGAGCGTCGTCGGGACACTGCGGGCAGCGCGTGCGGCCCGTCCCTCGACTGGGCTCGGAACGAACGGGAGGATCGGGATCGGGGCGAAGCCGCCTTAGCCGCGGTCGGGCGAGGAGGCCGGGGCCGCCGCGTCGGGCAGGCGGCACGGCTTGATGTCCTCGGGCCTGGGGCGCGGGCCCTGCGGCGTGAACATCGCGATATAGCCGCCCGCCGAGGGCATCCGCTGCACCGCGACCTGCGCATAGCCGACCGAAGCGAATTCGCAGCGCAGCAGCGCGGGCGGGGTGCCGTGGTTCTGGGTGCGGCGGTCGGCGTCGACCACCACCACCCGTCCTCCGGGCCGCAGCGACGGGCGCAGGTTCCACAGGAACGCATAGGGCTCGGCGATCTCATGGTACATGTGCACCATCAGCACCCGGTCGAAGCTGTTCTCGGGCAGCTTGGCATCGTCCGGCTCGCCCAGCCGCACGCTGACGTTATCGAGTCGCTCGCGCGCGACACGGGTCGCCAGCGCGTCGCGGATCTCGGGGATGATGTCCTCTGCCAGCACCCGCCCGTCGGGGCCGACGCGCTGCGCGAGGCGGATGGTGTAATAGCCCTCGCCCGCGCCGATGTCGGCGACGGTCATGCCCGGCGCGATCCCCGCGCGGTCCATCACCGCTTCCGCCTCGTTCAGCCGGTCGCGCGCCTCCTCGGTCGACCAGCGCGCCGACACGATCGTCGCGACCGGGCGGTCGGCCTTGGGGAAGTCGGGCTTGTCCGCCTCGCGCTGGGCATTGGCCGCGCGCGGCTGCGTCGCGTCGCAGCCCGCCAGCAACAGCAGCGCGAGGGAAAGGACATGGCGCATGTCAGTCGACGTCCTCGACCTCGACCGCTTCGCCGGTCACGCGCTGCGACAGCGCGGCGGCCATGAACGGGTCGAGCGCGCCGTCCAGCACGTCGCCCGGCGCGGTCGAGACGACGCCGGTGCGCAGGTCCTTCACCATCTGGTACGGTTGCAGGACGTACGACCGGATCTGATGGCCCCAGCCGATGTCGGTCTTGGTCGCATTCTCGGCATTGGCCTCCGCCTCGCGGATCGCCAGTTCGCGCTCGTAGAGGCGGGCGCGCAGCTGGTTATAGGCCTCGGCCTTGTTCTTGTGCTGCGAGCGCTGGTTCTGGCACTGCACGACGATGCCGGTCGGGATATGGGTGATGCGCACCGCCGAATCGGTGGTGTTGATGTGCTGCCCGCCCGCGCCCGACGCGCGATAGGTGTCGATGCGCAGGTCGCTCTCGTTATATTCGACCTCGATATTGTCGTCGATCACCGGATAGACCCAGACGGACGCGAACGAGGTGTGCCGCCGCGCCGCGCTGTCGTACGGGCTGATGCGGACGAGGCGGTGGACCCCGCCCTCGGTCTTGGCGAAGCCATAGGCGTTCTCGCCCTTCAGCAGCAGCGTCGCCGACTTGATGCCCGCCTGTTCGCCCGAATGCTGGTCGATCAGCTCGACCTTCATGCCGCGGCGCTCGGCCCAGCGGGTGTACATGCGTTGCAGCATGCCCGCCCAGTCCTGACTCTCGGTGCCGCCCGCGCCCGCGTTGATCTCGATATAGGTGTCGTTGCCGTCGGCCTCGCCCGACAGCAGCGCCTGCACCTTGTCGTGATCGGCGCGTTTCGCCAGTTCGGCGAGGTTGGCGACGCCCTCCTCGGCCATTTCGGCATCGCCCTCGGCCTCGGCCATCTCGATCAGCTCGACCGTGTCGCTCAGCTCGCGCTCGATGTCGCGGGTCGCGGTGATCGCCTCGTCGAGACGGCGGCGTTCGCGCATCACCTCCTGCGCGGCCTTGGGATCGTTCCACAACGCCTGGTCCTCGACGCGCGCGTTCAGCTCGTCGAGCCGGCGCAGCGCGCGGTCCCAGTCGAGGAAGCGGCGCAGCAACGAGAGCGCATCGTTGATCTTGTCTACATGGGCTTGCGCTTCGGCGCGCATGGGAAAACTCCAACGGAAAGACGTATCTAACTGGTCCGTCGCTCGAGACCGACGCACCTTACCCGAACCGTTCGTGCTGAGTAGGGGCTGAGCGAAGCCGAAGACCCGTATCGAAGCATGGTGCCGGTCCTTCGATACGCCATTTCGACTTCGCTCAATGGCTACTCAGGACGAACGGTTGCGGCCAATATGGGGCACGACCTAGTAGATTCCCCCCTCGCGTTGCAAGAAGTCGCTGTCGCGCGGGGCCGCCGTCGCGCGCGGGCGGGTGGCGCGTTCGGGATCGCGGGTGACGGGGGCGCGGGCCTCGCCGAGCCGTCCGGTGGCGCGCTTCGCCTCGGTCTCGGGCTTGAACGCTTCCCAGATCACCGCTGCCTTGGGATCGGTGGTCGGCCATGCGCCATAGACCGGGCGGCCGCTGGCGCGATCGATGCGGACCATGCGGATACCCGCGGGCGCGCGGAACGGCAGCACCTCCATGTCCTTGAACGCCTTGACCGCGAACGCCTTGTAGATCGGCGCGGCGATGGTGCCGCCCTGCGCATAGCCGCCCAGATTGCGTGGGGTGTCGTAGCCCAGATACAGCCCGGCGATCATCTGCGGTGCGCCGCCGACGAACCAGACGTCGGTCGGGCCGGTCGAGGTGCCGGTCTTGCCCATGATCGGGCGGTTGAGGTCGCGCAGCGTGGTGGCGGTGCCGCGCTGGATCACGCCTTCCATGATGTGCACCATCTGGTAGGCGCTCATCGCGTCCATCACCTGACGCGACCGGATCTGCGGGCGCGGCATCGCCTTGCCGTCCCAGTCGGGCGCGTTGCAGCGGTCGCACGCGCGCCAGTTCTCCGGCCAGATCACCTTGCCGCGCCGGTCCTGCACGTAATCGATCAGCGTGGGTTTGAGTTCGCGGCCCTGGTTGGCGAGGATCGCGTACGCATTGACCATGCGCAGCACCGTCGTCTCGCCCGCACCCAGCGCATAGGACAGGTAGGGCGGGAATTTCTCGTCGCTCACCCCCACGCGCTGGATGAGCGAATTGACCTTGTCCATGCCGGTCTGCGCGGCGGCGCGCACCGTCATCAGGTTGCGCGACTGTTCGATGCCCCAGCGCATGGTGTGCGGCCCCGCGCCGCCGCCGCTGAAGTTGCGGAAGCATTTCTGGCCCAGCCGCCCGCCCTGGTTCACGCAGAACGGGCCATCGACGATGATCGACGCCGGGGTCATCCCCGCCTCCAGCGCGGCGGCATAGACGATCGGCTTGATCGTCGAGCCGGGCTGGCGCATCGCCTGGGTCGCGCGGTTGAACGACTGCAACCGGCTGTCGAAGCCGCCCTGCATCGCCAGCACCCGGCCGGTGCGCGGGTCCTCGACCACCATGCCGCCCGACACGCGCGGGACCGAACGCAGCGCCCAGTCCCCGCCCGAGGGGGCCACCGCGACGATGTCGCCCGGTTCGAGCGCGGCGAAGGCGGTGCCGCCCTCCCCGCGCACCGGCATGGTCGCGCCCGCGCGCGGCAGCGTGCCGGTGCGCCCGTCGGCAAAGCCGATCCGTGCCGCGCCGCCGTCCCTGGCGATGACGATCGCCGCCTGCCAGTCCTGATAATCGATGCCGATGTTGGTGCCGAGCAGCGCCTGCTGCCAGCGATCGCCCTCGATCTTCGTGCGCGGCTTGTTGAGCGGGCCGGACCAGCCGCGCCCCGAATCATAGCGGATCAGCCCGGCGCGCAGCGCGTCCTGCGCATCGGCCTGCAATTTGGGGTCGAGCGAGGTGCGCACCCACAGCCCGCCCGCATAGACGCTGTGCGGGCCGTCCTTGCTCCCCTCGCCGAAGCGGTCGAGCAGCTGGCGGCGGACCTCCTCGATGAAATAGCCGCCCGCCAGTTCCTGTCGCGGGGTCTGGCGCGGGATGGTGCCGAGCGGCTGCGCGGCGGCCTCGGCACGCTGGGCGGGCGTGATGAAGCCGTTGCGCTCCATTTCGCCCAGCACCCAGTTGCGCCGGGTGATCGCGCGGTCATAGCCGCGTTCGGGCGTGTAGTTGGACGGGCCCTTGGGCAGGATCGCCAGATAGGCCATCTGCGGCAGCGTCAGTTCGCGCAACTCCTTGCCGAAATAGGCGTGGCTCGCCGCCTCGACGCCGAAGGCGTTCCGCCCGAGCGCGATCTGGTTGAGATAGAGTTCGAGGATCTGCTGCTTGGTCAGCGCATCCTCGATGCGATAGGCGAGCAGCGCCTCCTTCGCCTTGCGGACGTAACTCACCTCGTTGGTCAGCAGCAGGTTCTTGGCGACCTGTTGCGTGATCGTCGACGCGCCGATCGGGCGGCCGTCGTTGCGCAGGTTGGTCAGCATCGCGGCGGCGATGCCGGGATAGTCGACGCCGTGATGCTCGAAGAAGGTCCGGTCCTCGGCGGCGAGGAACGCCTTGACCAGCAGCGGCGGATATTCGGCGTAGGACAGCTGCACCCGGCGTTCGCGGGCATAGCTGTGGACCGGCGACCCGTCGATCCCGCGCACGTTGGTCGGCAGCGGCGGTTCATAGGCGCGCAGCGAATCGACCGAGGGCAGCGTGCGCCACAGCAGCAGCCAGATGAGGAACACCCCGATCCCGGCGAGCAGCAGGCCGATCGCGGGCAGGCGGAACCACCAGCGCCGCCGGATATGGGCGAAACGGGCCGCGCGCGACGACGCGGGCGGCGGGGAGTCGGTGTCGGGACGGGATACGCGCATCGCCCGCGCGGTGTAGCAGGTTTGCGCGCGGGGGAAAGCGTCGGGGTTTGGGGGCGTGTGCCCTCGCGCGGTCGAGGCCAGACTTCTGGCCGACCGGCACAACTCGTTCTGCCGTGTACCCCCGCGCAGGCGGGGGTCCAAAGCCAAGCATCGCAGCCGTCGGCGATCGTGACCCTGGCCCCCCGCCTGCGCGGGGGTACGTTGGCGACCGCGTAAAGGATATCCGTTCGGCTTCCGTTCTCCGGCCTACACGCTATGTAGGCAGCGATGCTGCGCTATCCCGCCCTGCACGCCGGTCATTCGGGCGTCTGGATCGCCGACGACGACGGCGTGCGCGAGGTGGGGCGCGGCGAGGCGATCGCGCTGGCCGCCGATACGCCGACGATCGTGCTGAACGCGCCGCTGATCGGGCAGCGGCTGGGCTATGCCGATCTGTCGGGGCTGGACCTGCTCGAACTCTTCGCCTTCGTCCATCCGGCGCGCTTTGCGGTGCCGACGCCCAAGGGGATCGCCCACGCGCTGGGGCTGCCCGCGCCGGTCGACGAGGCAGGGGTCGCGCCGCTGTTGCGACAGGCGGCGGCGGCGCTGATCGCGACCGCCTCGGCGCCATGGGCGGAGCAGGAGGGGGCGTGGACCGCCGCGCAGGCGCTGTTCCGGCTGCGCTGGCCATGGGCGCCCGCGCTGGGGCAGGTGCTGCCGAAGCCCGACACCGCCGAGCGCTGGCTGTTCACGAAGCTGCCCGAATGGGAGGAGGTGCCGCCGCGCGCGTCCCCCCGCACCGTCACCCTGCCCGAACCGGCGGTGGTCGAACGGCTCGCCGAGCTGACAGGGGCCAGCGCGGAGGCGCGGCCCGGACAGCGCGCCTTCGCCGCCGCCGCGGCGCAGGCGTTCGCCCCGCGCGTGGCGCGCGACACCCCCAACCTCGTGCTGGCGGAGGCCGGGACCGGCATCGGCAAGACGCTCGGCTATCTCGCCCCCGCCTCGCTGTGGTCGAGGCAAGCGGACGGGGCGGTATGGGTGTCGACCTTCACCAAGGCGCTGCAACGGCAACTGGCGCAGGAGAGCGAGCGCGTCTTTCCCGACCCCGCCGAACGGCGCGCGCGTGTCGTCACCCGCAAGGGGCGCGAGAATTACCTGTGCCTGCTCAACCTCGAGGATGCGTTGCAGGGCGGGTTCCAGGGGCGGGCGGCGGTGCTGGCGCAGCTGGTCGCGCGCTGGGCGGCGTATAGCGCCGACGGCGACATGGTCGGCGGCGACCTGCCCGGCTGGTTGCCCACGCTGTTCCGCCGCAACGGATCGACCGCGCTGACCGACCGGCGCGGCGAGTGTATCTATGCCGGGTGCCCGCATTACCGCAAATGCTTCATCGAGCGCGCGGCGCGGGCGTCGGCGCAGGCCGATATCGTCATCGCCAACCACGCGCTGGTGATGGTCAATGCCGCGCGCGGGCGCGAGACCGGCACCCGCCCGACCCGCTATGTGTTCGACGAGGGGCATCACCTGTTCGATGCCGCCGACGCGATGTTCTCCGCCGCGCTGACCGGTGCGGAGGCGATCGAGATCCGCCGCTGGGTGCTGGGGCCGGAGAGCGGCGGGCGCGGGCGGCGGCGGGGTCTTGCCGCGCGGCTGTCCGACGTGGCGAGCTATGACGCGGCGGGCGGCGAGGCGGTGGCGGCGGCGGTCGAGGCGGCGCGCGCCCTTCCCGCCGACGGCTGGCTGGGCCGGGTGCAGGAAGGCGCGCCGTTCGGGCCGCTCGAGGAACTGCTCGCCGCGGTGCGCGGGGTCGTGTTCGCCCGCGCGAAGGATGGCGAGGCGGGCTATGCGCTGGAGACCGAACTGGCCGAGCCGCCGCCTGCGCTGGTCGAGGCCGCCGCCCCCGCCGCACAGGCGCTGGACGCGCTGCTGCGCCCGCTGGTGGCGCTGGGCAAGCGGCTGGAGGCGGTGCTGGCGGAAGGGCCGGACTGGCTCGACGGCCCGGCGCGGGCGCGGTGCGAGGGGGCGATCGCATCGCTCGGCTGGCGCGCGGAGACGGTCGGCGCATGGGCGCGGCTGCTCGCGCGGATCGGCGGCCCGGCGGACCCCGATTTCGTCGACTGGCTGGCGGTCGACCGGGCCGAGGGGCGCGAGTATGACATGGGGCTGCACCGCCACTGGCTCGACCCCTCGCGCCCCTTCGCCGAAACGGTGCTGAAGCCCGCGCATGGCGTGCTCGTCACCTCCGCCACGCTGCGGGCGGGCGGCGACTGGGACACCGCGGACGCGCGCGTCGGCGCGCCGCACCTGCTGCGCAGCCCTGCGCATTTCGAGGCGGTCAGCCCGTTCGCGTACGCCGAACAGGCCGAGGTGCTGATCGTCACCGACGTGACGCGCGGCGATCCGGGGGCGCTGGCCAATGCGTACGGGCGGCTGATCGTCGCGGCGGGCGGCGGCACGCTGGGGCTGTTCACCGCGATCCGGCGGCTGCGCGCGGTGCATGCCCGCATCGCCGACCGGCTGGCGCGCGAGGGACTGCCGCTCTACGCCCAGCATGTCGATCCGATCGACACCGGCACGCTGGTCGACATCTTTCGCGACGATCCGCGCGCCTCGCTGATCGGCACCGACGCGCTGCGCGACGGGGTGGACGTGCCGGGGCATTCGCTGCGGATGGTGGTGCTGGAGGGGGTGCCATGGGCCAAGCCCGGCGTGCTGCATGCCGCACGGCGGCTGGCGGGCGGCGGCAGCGCCTATGACGACCGGGTGGTGCGCGCGCGGCTGGCGCAGGCGTTCGGGCGGCTGATCCGCCGCGCCGACGATTCCGGGCTGTTCGTGCTGCTGTCCGCCGCCATGCCCTCGCGGCTGCTGTCGGCCTTTCCCGAGGGGACGCCGGTGCGGCGCTGCACGCTGGACGAAGCGGTCGCGCGCGCCCTTTCCTTGGGCACCGAAGTGGGGCATGGGACCGCTGCCCTGCCGATGGAACCACACGCATGAAGACGCTGACGTTGCTGCGCCACGCCAAGTCGAGCTGGGACGATTCGGTGGCGCGCGATTTCGACCGGCCGCTGAACGCCAAGGGCGCGCGCGCCGCGACCGCCATGGGGCGGCACCTGCGGCAGGAACGGCTGGCGTTCGACCATCTGGTGGCCAGCCCGGCGGTGCGGGTGGCCGAGACGCTCGATCATTTCGCCAGGGGCTATGGCACGCTGCCGCCGGTGCGGCAGGACCGGGGGCTGTACCTCGCCTCCGCCGCGACGCTGCTCGATGCGGTACGCGCGCTGCCCGCGGATGCCGGACGCGCGCTGCTGGTCGGGCATAATCCGGGGCTGGAGGATCTGGTGCTGCTGCTCAGCGCCGAGAGCAATCCGTTGCGCGGCGCGGTGGAGGAGAAGTTCCCGACCGCCGCCGTCGCGGTGCTGGAGCTGGACGGCGACTGGGCCGATGCCGCGGACGGGTGCGGCCATCTGGTGCGCTTCGTGCGCCCGCGCGACCTCGATCCGACGCTGGGGCCGGGGCATGACTAGGCGCGACGGCGACCGGATGATCCGCGCATGATGGAGCCGTCGGAAACATATTTTTCGGTCGTCCCGGAAGATCAAGCCGCCGCGGTGGCGCATGTCACCGAACGCGGTTTCCCGCCGTCACGGATCGAGCCGGGCAACGACGGGCTGGTCGTCCTCGTCTTTCCGCCGATGACCGACGATGCGATGTTCGCCCTGGCCGCGGCATTGCCTATCCATCTCAGTGCCAAGGTCGGTTATGTCGTGCACTACGAAGCGCCGTTCACGCCTTCATCCGACGACTGACCCGCCTATCCGTCCGCCCGCAGCGCGTCGGCCAGCATGGTCCGGATCGCGCGGAGCGCGTCCACGCGCGACGGCGGCACCGGTTCCGCCTCGCGCGCCAGCAGCGCCTGCACGCCGCGCACGGTATAGCCCTCCTCGCCCAGCAGCGCGTGGATGCGGCGCAGCAGCGCCACGTCTTCGGGTGCGTAATAGCGGCGGTCGCCCGCGCGCGTGACCGGCTTCACCTGGGGAAAGCGGCTTTCCCAATAGCGCAGCCGATGCTGCGGCACGCCGAGGTCGCGCGCGACCTCGCCGATGGTGCGATAGGCGGTGGCGGACTTGCCGGCCACGCGCGGTCGCGTCAGCTCGCCGCGACGATGCGGTCGCGCATCATCTGGCTGGCGCGGAAGGTGAGCACCCGGCGCGGGGCGATCGGCACCTCGACGCCGGTCTTGGGATTGCGGCCGATCCGCTCGCCCTTGTCGCGCAGCACGAAGCTGCCGAAGCCGGAGATCTTGACGTTCTCGCCCTTGGACAGCGCCTCGCACATATGTTCGAGGATCTGTTCGACCACGCGGGCGGAATCGGCACGCGACAGACCGATCTCGCGGTGCATTTCTTCGGCGAGGTCAGCGCGGGTCAGCGTACCGGCGGTCGTCATGCAAATCTCCTGCTAAAGCCGTAGCATCGGCTAGCACAGGGTATACGAACTTTCAAAAAGCCAAAAGTATGAACGTTACCAACGCACTACGGCGGCGCCCCAGGTAAATCCACCCCCCATCGCCTCCAGTACGACGATATCGCCGGGCTGCACCCGCCCGTCGCGCACCGCGGTGTCGAGCGCCAGCGGCACCGATGCGGCGGAGGTGTTGGCGTGCCGGTCGACGGTGACGACGACCTTTTCGGGGGCAAGGCCCAGCTTGCGCGCGGTCGCATCGAGGATGCGGGCATTGGCCTGATGCGGCACGACCCAGTCGACGTCCCCGGGTGCGAGGCCCGCGAGTTCGAGCGATTCGCCCATCACCGCCGCCAGATTGACGACCGCGTGGCGGAACACTTCGCGCCCCTTCATCCGCAGCTTGCCGACGGTGCCGGTGGTCGAGGGGCCGCCGTCGACATAGAGGAGTTCGTTGTGCCGCCCGTCGGCATGGAGCCGGGTGGACAGGATGCCGCGCTCGCCGCCCGAGGCATCGACCTCCAGCACGATCGCGCCCGCGCCGTCGCCGAACAGGACGCAGGTGGTGCGATCCTCCCAGTCGAGGATGCGGCTGAACGTCTCCGCACCGATCACCAGCGCTTTGGCGTGGACGCCCGCGCGCAGCATCGAATCGGCGACCTGCACCGCATAGAGGAAGCCCGAACACACCGCCGCCACGTCGAACGCGACGCAATCGGCGATGCCGAGCATCGCCTGCACCTTGGTCGCGGTGGCGGGAAAGGTCTGGTCGGGGGTGGCGGTGGCCAGCACGATCAGGTCGATCTGCGCCGCCTCCAGCCCGGCGGCGGCGATCGCCGCACGTGCGGCATCGGCGGCGAGGGTCGCGGTCGTCTCGTGCTCGCCCGCGAGGTGACGGAAGCGGATGCCGGTGCGCTCGACGATCCATTCGTCGGAGGTGTCGACCATCTCCGCCATCTCGGCGTTCGACACGCGCCGTTCGGGCAGCGCCGATCCGGTGCCGGTGACGATCGAACGGATCATGCCGCCTGCGCCTCGATCGCCGCCAGATCGGCGGCGATGCTGCGGGTCAGATCGTCGCGGACCATCTTCGCCGCGACCTGGATCGCGTTGGACACGCCCGCGGCATTGGCGCTGCCGTGGCTCTTCACCACCAGCCCGTTGAGGCCGAGGAAGACCGCGCCGTTATGGTTGTTGGGGTCGAGGTGATGGCGCAGCAATTCGGTGGCGGGCTTCGAGATCAGGAAGCCGATCTTCGAGCGGACCGACGAGCGGAACGCACGCTTGAGCAGATCGGCGACGAATCGCGCGGTGCCCTCGGCGGTCTTCAAGGCGATATTGCCCGAGAAGCCGTCGCACACCACCACGTCCACCTGGCCGCGCGACAGGCGATCGCCCTCGATATAGCCCGAAAAGGTCATCGGCAGATGCGGCGAGGCACGCAGTGTCGCCGCCGCTTCGCGCACGCTGTCGATGCCCTTCAGCTCCTCGGTGCCGATGTTCAGCAGCGCGACGCGGGGGGATTCGAGGTCGAGCGCGGTGCGGGCATAGGCCGCGCCCATCACCGCGAACTGGACGAGGTTGCGCGCATCGCACTCGGCATTGGCGCCGAGGTCGAGCATCACCAGGTCGTTGTCGCCGAGGCTGGGGAGCAGCGCGGCGAGCGCGGGCCGATCGATGCCGGGCATGGTGCGCAGCGCGAGCTTGGCCATCGCCATCAGCGCGCCGGTGTTGCCCGCGGAGACGGCGGCGGCGGCGCGCCCCTGTTTCACCAGGTTGATCGCGACCCCCATCGAGGTGGTCTTGGCGCGGCGGATCGCCTGGCTGGGCTTGTCGGAGGAGCCCACCACCTCGGGCGCGTGGACGATCTCCGACGCGGCCGAGAGGTTGGGGTGCGCTTCGAGACCGGCGCGAATCGCCGTCTCGTCGCCGACCAGCAGGAAGCGCATGCCTTCGTGGCGGTGCCGCGCATGCGCGACGCCCGCCAGCATGGTGGCGAGCCCTTCATCACCGCCCATCGCGTCGATGGCGATCCAGGACCCGTCGGCCATGCGTCCTTCCCTGCCCGGTGGAATGCTTACGCTTCGACCGAGACGACTTCGCGACCGTTATAGTGGCCGCAGGCGTTGCACAGATTGTGCGGACGCTTCAGTTCGCCGCAGTTCGGGCATTCCTGGAACGACTCGACGCTCAGCGAATCGTGGCTGCGACGCATACCGCGCTTGGAGGGCGTGGTCTTTCTCTTGGGAACTGCCATTTCGGCACCTTTATCACTTGGGTATCGGTTGGTTTCGCCACCAACTGCAAACGCGGCCCTGGCAAGCGCCGGACCGCTTTCACGACCGACGACCCGCCGGACCGGCAGGCAGGCTGGTCGCGAAGCGAGCCGCGCCTATAGCGTTTCTGGCAAAGGTTGCAAGGGAGAAGCCTCAGCGTGCCCCGAGCGCCGCATCGCCGACGAACGGGTTGGTCGCGCGTTCATGGGCAAAGGTACTGCCCGGCCCGTGTCCGGGGACGAAGGCGGTATCGTCGCCGAGCGGCCACAGCTTGGTGACGACCGAATCGATCAGCGCCTGATGATCGGACAGCGGAAAGTCGGTGCGGCCGACCGATCCGCGGAACAGCACGTCGCCGACCAGCGCGAATTTCGTCGCCGCATGGTGGAAGACGACATGGCCCGGCGTATGGCCCGGCGTCTCGTACACCGCGAACACCGCCTCGCCGACCGTGACCGTATCGCCCTCGACCAGCCAGCGGTCAGGCTCGAACGGCACGCCGTTCAGGCCCCAGTTGCGCCCGTCCTCGTCCAGCCGCGCGATCCAGAAGCGGTCGGCCTCGTGCGGGCCCTCGATCGGCACGCCCAGTTGGTCGGCGAGCGGCTTCGCCTCGCCGCAATGGTCGATATGGCCGTGGGTCAGCAGGATCTTCTCGACGGTCACGCCGTGCTGCTGCGCGGCGCGCAGCAGTTTCGGCAGGTCGCCGCCGGGATCGACGAAGGCGCCGCGCATCGTCTTCGTGCACCAGATCAGGGTGCAATTCTGCTGGAGCGGCGTCACCGGCACCACGGCCGCGCGGATGGGGGAAGGAGTCATGACCCTCTCCATATCGCCGATCGCCGCGCACCAAAACCGGGGGCATGCTTAATCGTGCGTACAGAAAAGCCGCGCGGCGATACTTGCCCCCGGGGCGGGGACGCGGCAAGCGGGCGGAATGTTCGATACCGACCGGCCCTTCGTGCTGCTCGACGATGCCCGGCCGGGGGGCAGCGCGCGGCTCTTCCGCGATCCCGAGCGCGTGATTCGTGCCGATACGGCGCAAGCCGTCGGCCCGGCGCTGGACGCGCTGGCGGCGGCACGCGATGCGGGCAAGGCGGTGGCGGGGTTCCTGCGCTATGACGCGGGCGCGGCGCTGGTGCCGGGCACGCCCGCGCGCGACGGCGACGGGCCGTTGCTGTGGTTCGGGGTGTTCGACGGTGCCGGTACGATCGACGCCGCCGCCGCGCTGCCCGATCCGGCGGGGGCGTGGATCGGGCCGATGGTGCCCGACATCGACGCCGCGACCTATCGCGCGCAGTGCGAGGCGGTGCTCGAACTGATCGCGGCGGGCGACCTGTATCAGGCGAACCTGACCTTCGGCGCGCGCGCGGCGGTGGCGGGCGACCCGCGCGCGCTCTATGCCGCGATCCGTGGCCATGCGGCGGCGGGGCATGGCGCGTTGGTGTGGACCGGCGCGGAATGGCTGCTGTCCTTCTCGCCCGAGCTGTTCTTCGCGATCGGCGGCGATACGATCTCCGCCCGCCCGATGAAGGGCACCGCCGCGCGCGACCCCGATTCCGTGCGCGATGCCGCCGCCGCGCGGGCGCTGGCCGCCGATCCCAAGCAGCGCGCCGAGAATCTGATGATCCTCGACCTGATGCGCAACGACCTGTCACGGGTGGCGGTGGCGGGCAGCGTGACCGTGCCCGAGCGGTTCGTGGTCGAAACCTATCCGAGCGTGCACCAGATGGTGTCGTCGGTCACGGCGCGGCTGCTGCCCGGCACGGACGCGGGCGATGCCATCCGCGCGCTGTTCCCCTGCGGATCGATCACCGGCGCGCCCAAGCGGCGGGCGATGCAGGCGATCGATGCGATCGAGGGGCGCGCGCGCGGCATCTACACCGGTGCGATCGGTGCGATCGATGCCGACGGCGACGCCCGGTTCAACGTGGCGATCCGCACGCTGCACCTGTCCGACGGCGCGACCCATGCGACGCTGGGGCTGGGATCGGGCATCGTCGCCGATTCGGTGCCCGGCGACGAATGGCGCGAATGCCTGACCAAGGCGCGGTTCCTCGACCTGCCCGCCCCCCGGTTCGACCTGATCGAGACGATGGCGTTCGATCCGGTGACGGGGATCGCGCTGCTCGAACGGCATCTGGCGCGGATGCGCGCGAGCGCGCAGGCGTTGGGCTTCGCCTTCGACCGGCATGCGACCCGCAACGACTTGCAGGCGGCGACCTTCCGCCTGCGCGAGCCGGCGCGCGTCCGGCTGCTGCTGTCGCGCAGCGGCGCGAGCGCGATCGAGGTCACGACCCTGCCGCCCGCACCGGCGGGGCCGGTCGCCGTCGCGCTCGCCCCCCTGCCGCTGGGGACACGCGACCTGCGGCTGGCGCACAAGACCAGCGACCGGCGCTTCTGGCCCAAGCCGCCGCCGGGCTGTTTCGAGACGGTGTTCGTGACGCCCGACGGCCATGTGACCGAGGGCAGCTTCACCTCGGTATTCGTCGACGGCGGCGCGCAGTTGCTCACCCCCCCGCTCGCGCAGGGGCTGCTGCCCGGCGTGTTGCGCAGCGAATTGATCGCGCGCGGCGATGCGGTGGAAATGCCGCTGACCCCGGCCGATCTCGCGCAAGGATTTTACATCGGCAACGCGGTTCGCGGACTGATTCATGCGCGGCTGGTTGCGGAAAGCGGCTCGCCCGTCTAAGCGGCGCGCATCTTTTCCAAAGCATCGGACGTCCCATGAAGCCCTCCGCCGCGCTCGACCGCATCAATCCGTCGCCCACCCTCGCCATCACGTCGAAGGTGCTGGAGCTGAAGCGGCAGGGCGTCGACGTGATCGGGCTGGGCGCGGGCGAGCCGGATTTCGACACCCCCGACTTCGTCAAGGAAGCCGCGATCGAGGCGATCCGCGCGGGCAAAACGAAGTACACCAACGTCGACGGTACCCCCGAGCTGAAGGACGCGATCGCCGCCAAGTTCAGGCGCGACAACGGCCTGACCTATGCGCCGAACCAGATCAGCGTGAACGTCGGCGGCAAGCACACGCTGTTCAACGCGCTGGTCGCGACCATCGACGCGGGCGACGAGGTGATCGTGCCCGCGCCCTATTGGGTGAGCTACCCCGACGTCGTGCAGTTCGCGGGCGGCACCCCGGTGTTCGTCGCGGCGGGTGCGGCGCAGAACTACAAGATCACGCCCGAACAGCTGGAAGCCGCGATCACCGCGCGGACCAAGTGGGTCATCCTCAATTCGCCGTCGAACCCGACCGGCGCGGGCTATACCCGTGACGAGCTGCGCGCGCTGGGGCAGGTCATCGAGCGGCACCCGCATGTCTGGGTGTTCGCCGACGACATGTACGAACACATCGTCTATCCGGGCTTTGAATTCGCCACCATGGCGGAGGTCAACCCCGGCCTGTACGACCGCACGCTGACGGTGAACGGCTGTTCCAAGGCCTATGCGATGACCGGCTGGCGCATCGGATACGCAGGCGGCGCGGCATGGCTCATCAAGGCGATGGCCAAGCTCCAGTCGCAGTCGACCTCGAACCCCTGCTCGATCGCGCAGGCCGCCGCCGTCGCCGCGCTGAACGGCGACCAGTCGTTCCTGGCGGAGCGCAATGCCGCGTTCCAGCGCCGCCGCGACATGGTGGTCGCCGAACTGAACGCCATCGAAGGCGTCACCTGCCCGACGCCGGAAGGCGCGTTCTACGTCTATCCCGACGTGTCGGGGCTGATCGGCAAGGCGACGCCGGGGGGCAAGCGCATCGCCACCGACGAGGATTTCGTCGGCTATCTGCTGGAGGATGCGAAGGTCGCGGCGGTGCAGGGTGCCGCCTTCGGCCTCTCGCCCGCGATGCGGATCAGCTACGCCACGTCGGACGAACTGTTGCGCGAGGCGTGCGCGCGGATCCGCACGGCGTGCGACGCGCTGAAGTAACGCCGAAGAAACGATCCTGTCGGAACGGACTATTAGCGTTTCGGGAATAGTCGTCGGCGCTTCAGCCATCCTGAGGCGCGCTTGCTCGATCTGTCCACCTTGTATGTCATGGTATCGTTCGCCTCGATCATCGCCGGGGTCGTCCATGTCATTCCATGGGCGACCGGGCGATTCGGCCGATGGGCGGCGTGGTGGGGATTCGGCCATGTCCTGCTCGGGCTGACGTCCTCGGTCGCGCTGTTCCGCAATGCGGGCGCGCCCTATATCATCGGGTGGATCGGCAACCCGCTGGCCATCTTCGCCTATGCCGCGATCTTCATCGGCATGCGCAGTTTCGCGCGGCCGGATGCGCGCAACCGGTCGCTGCTGATCGCCGCGGCGGTCGGTACGATCCCGCTGCTGCTGTCGACCGATCCGGCGGCGGTCGGATCGCGGGTCGGCTATCTGTGCGTCGTGCACGCGCTGTTCGACGGCGCGACCGCGCTTGCCGCATGGCGGGTAGCGCGGCGCGAATCGCTGCATACCGGATGGATCGTGCTCGCGCTGTTCCTGCCGACCGTGCCGCTGTTCCTGTACCGCGCCGCCTATGCATTCCAGGGCGAGGTCGGCACGAAGCTGACCGGCCCGCAGGGGGGAACCGCGGCGTGGCTGGTGGCGGTCATCATCTCGTTCGTGCTGTTTCGCGGATTCGCGCTGTTCGCGCTGGAGGCCGAACGCGGGCAGCAGCATCTGGCCCGGCTGGTCGAGCGCGACGCGCTGACCGGCGCCTATAACCGCACCGCATTCGACCGGCTGCGCAAACGCTGGCGGGGCGAGGGCGCGGTGCTGGTGATCGACCTCGACCTGTTCAAGCAGCTGAACGACCGCTGCGGCCATGCGGCGGGGGATGCCGCGCTCGGCATCGCTACCCGGGTCGCGCAGGAGGTGCTGGCCGCGGGCGGCAGCGTGTTCCGCTGGGGCGGCGACGAGTTCGTCGGCGTGCTGCCCGGCGCGGACCACGCCGCGGCGGCGGCGGCGCGGGCATGCATCACGCGGCGGTTCGACGCGGCGGTCCGCGCCGTGGCGCCCGACGACCTGCCGATCAGCGTCAGCATCGGCACCGCGTGCGGACCGTTGGCCGAGATCGGGCGACTGACGGCCGAGGCGGATGCCGCGATGTACGTCGCCAAACGCGCGCGTCGCGGCGGCGACGAACGGCAACGCAGCGTTGCCGGAACGCACCATCCACACCGCTTGATTTCGCAAGCGCAACATGGTTGAGGCTGTCGCGGTGATGAACGGACGCGCCAGCGCCGGTTCACTCCCGACAGACTATGTCTTGCCGCGAACGAACGGGTGGCCCCTGCCGCCCGGTGGCGCGACCATCCGGTCGCGCGACGGCGGCAAGAGGACGAGGCAGATGACCCAGACGCGCACCGGTTTCCTTCGCCATTTCATCAGCGGCTTCGCTCTCGGCGCGGTCGCGCTGGTCGCGGTGCAGGTCGCCGGGCCGAGCGATGCGAAGACGGTCCATGGCGCACCGGCGGTGGTCGAGCGGATCGGCTGATCTGGCGGGGCGCGCCCGCGCGCCCCATATCGGCGGCCTGACCGAGGAGTCGCCGATGCATCCTGTCGTACCCGCCGCGCTTGCCGCGATCGGCATCGTCGCCGCGCTGAACCTGTCCCCCGCCGCCGCCACCCGCGCGGTGCCGATCCCCACGGTCGCCAGCGACGTGCCGCCCTCCCCCGGCCTGGCCACCGCCGTGCTGGCGGGCGGCTGCTTCTGGGGGATGGAAGCGGTGTTCGAGCAGGTGAAGGGCGTGAAGTCCGTCGCCAGCGGCTATGCCGGGGGCACCCGCGCCACCGCGACCTATGACCAGGTATCGACCGAGCGCACCGGCCATGCCGAGGCGATCCGCATCACCTATGACCCGCGCATCGTCAGCTACGGCACGTTGCTGCGCGTCTATTTCGCGGTCGCGCACGATCCGACGCAGGTGAACGGGCAATATCCCGATTCGGGGCCGAGCTATCGCTCCGCCATCTTTCCGCAGAACGGCGCGCAGAAGCTGACCGCCGTGCGCTATATCGCGCAACTGACGCGGGCGAAGGCGTTCCCCAGGCCGATCGCGACCCGGATCGAGGGCGGAGCCTTCTATCCGGCGGAGGCCTATCATCAGGACTTCGCGCGGCGGAATCCGTCGCATCCGTACATCGTGCGGTGGGACAGGCCGAAGATCGCGGCGGCCAGGGCGGCGTTTCCGGGGTTGGTGGTTTAAGGGAAGGATTCGGGTTCACGCGAAGGCGCGGAGACGCGGAGGAGGCGTGGCGTCCTGCCGTTCCGCGTCAGCGGAACCGTCGTATTCGCCGAACCGTTGCCGAACGACAGTCGCTACGCGACCGGGCAGCGCCGAGCGCAACCCCTCCGCGCCTCCGCGCCTCCGCGCGAACCGATCCTGCTTCTTCTACAGCAACCCCAGCGCCATCAGCTCACCCACGAGCCGCGGCGGGAGTGCGTCCGCGCCGGTGCCCTCGCCGCCGAGATCGGCGGGCGCATCGGCTTCCTCCAGATAGCGCCAGCCCTGATGCGCGCGCTTGGGACGCCCCTCGACCAGCACCAGCTTCGGGCCGAGATGGATCGCCACCCGTCCGCCCTCCGCCTCGCCGAAGCCGAGGATCGGCGAGCGCGCGACCAGCCGGTGCTTCAGGATCCAGAACAGCGAGCCGCCCTCGATCTCGGCCACCCGCTTGGGCAGGTAGCGGGTCGTCAGGAACCCGCCCTCGGCATGGCGCGTCGCCAGCCGCTCGGCGAGCTGTTCGACCGATTCGATGGCGAAGGCGACTTTGGTGAGATGCAGCGGCACGCGGCCCAGATGGGAAGCGCGTCGCCTGCGCTCAACCCGCCAATGCCTATCCCGTCAGCCCGCTGACCGTCGCAAGGCCGAGGAAGACGAGGAACCCCATCGAATCGGTGGTCATCGTGACGAAGATCGACGAGGCGACCGCCGGATCGGCGTTGAACCGGTCGAGCGTCAGCGGCACGAACACGCCCGCGAACCCGGCGATGACGACGTTCAGCAGCATCGCGGTGCCGATCACCGCCCCAAGCTGCGGATTGCCGAACCACAGCGTCACCCCGGTCCCGATCAGCGCGGCGACGGTCGCGCCGTTCATCAGCGCGATCACCATCTCGCGCCTTATCGCGCGCAGCGTGTTCGATTGCGTCAGCTGGTTGGTGGCGAGCGCGCGGACCGTCACCGCCATCGTCTGCGTCCCCGCATTGCCGCCCAGCCCCGCGACGATCGGCATCAGCGCGGCCAGCGTCACCATCCGGTCGATCGTCGCGCCGAACGCGCCGATGATCGTCGCGGGCAGCAGCGCGGTCATCAGGTTGGTGATGAGCCAGCGCACCCGCGCCTTGTACGAATCGCGGATCGGTTCGTTGATGTCGCCTTCGCCCGCACCCGACAGCAGCAGCGCGTCCTCGCCCGCCTCGGCCTGGATGATGTGCACCACGTCGTCGACGGTGATCATCCCGACCAGCCGCCCGGGCGCATCGACGACCGCGGCGGAGATCAGCGCATATTTCTGGAAGCGCAGCGCCACCTCTTCCTGGTCCATGTCGACCGGGATCAGCGTCTGTTCGCGCGCCATCACGTCGGCGATCGCGACCGAGCGGGGGGTGCGGAGAATCCATGAGAGCTGGCAGGTGCCGACCGGCCGGTGGCCCGGATCGACCACGAAGATTTCCCAGAAATCGGTCGTCAGCACCTCGTCCGCGCGCAGATAGTCGAGCGCGTCGCCGACGGTCCAGTGTTCGGGCACCGCGACCAGCTCGCGCTGCATCAGGCGGCCCGCCGATTCCTCGGGGTAGGACAGCGCCTCCTCGATCGCGGCGCGATCGTCGGGGTCGAGCGCGCGCAGCACCGCGCGCTGTTCCGCGTCGTCCAGATCCTCGATGATCGCGACCGCATCGTCGGTGTCGAGCTGTGCCGCAAGGTCGGCGACCTGCGTCGCGGTCAGCGCCGCCACGACCGCGTCGCGCACCCAGTCGTTCATCTCGGCGAGGACGTCGCCGTTCAGCCGCTCGGCGATCGCCGCCGCCAGTGCCGCGCGCTGTTCGCCGGGCACCAGCTCGAACAGGTCGGCAAGGTCGGCGGGGTGCAGCGGTTCGACGAGGTCGCGCACCGCCTCGTCGTCGCCGACGTCGACCGCCTCGCACACCGCGCGGACGAATTCGGGCTTCAGCCGGTCGTCCTCGTCCAGTTCGCTGGTTTCCGCTTCGGGAAGGTCGAGTTCGGTCATCGGCGCAACCCTCCTTCTGGCACGGCTCGTCCGCTGTAGCCATGCTGCACCGCCGTGCCAACGCCCCCTGCGGTTGCCCTTGGGACCGCCAGTCCCTAGCTAGGCCCTCGTTTTCAAGGAGCAACCAATGGCCGATACCCCCTCCACGCTCGTCATGACGCTCGATACCGGCGAAGTGCGGATCAAGCTGCGCCCCGATCTGGCGCCGAACCATGTCGAACGCATCGTCAAGCTCGCCGATTCGGGCTTCTACGACGGCGTGCCGTTCCACCGCGTGATCGACGGATTCATGGCGCAGGGCGGCGATGGCGGTAACGGCAACGGCACCGGCGGGTCGAAGGAACCCAACCTCAAGCAGGAGTTCAATGCCGAACCGCATGTGCGCGGCGTGTGCTCGATGGCGCGGACGATGGACCCCAATTCGGCCAACAGCCAGTTCTTTATCTGCCTCGACGATGCCACCTTCCTCGATCGCCAGTACACCGTGTGGGGCGTGGTCGAGAGCGGCATGGAAGCGGTCGACGCGCTGCCCAAGGGCGAGCCGCCGCGCAACCCGGGCAAGATCGTGACCGCGCGTTCGGAAGCGTAAGGGAAGCCCTTGATTCGTCATTCCCGCGAAGGCGGGAATCCATATCCGCCGACGGTGCGGCTTGACCCTCAGCGTCAGCGTGTATGGACCCCCGCCTTCGCGGGGGTGACGATCCGATCGGATTACTCCGCCGGTGCCCCCAGCGCCTGCACCAGCCAGTCGTGGAACAGCCTCACCGGGCGCTGCTGCAACATGCGCGGGCGGCAGACGAACCAGTGGCTGTAGGTCGATTCGACCGCCCGGTCGAACAACGGCACCAGCCGTTCGTCGCGCGCCGTCTCGAAATGCGATTCGAGCATGAAGGCGACGCCCAGCCCCTGCGCCGCCGCCTCCAGCATCAGTGTGCCCGAATCGAACCGGTCGATCGCGGCGGGTTCGAGGTCGGGGTGCCCCGCGGCATGCATCCAGTCGGCGAAGGTATCGGGCATGTCGCGGTGGATCAGCGCGGTATGCTGCGACAGTTGCGCCGGATCGGTGATCGGCATGCGATCGATCAGCGCGCGTCCGGCGATCGCATAGACCCGGTTGCGATCCAGCCTGCGCGCGTACAGCGCCGGATCGATCGCATGGTCGAGCACGATCGCGACGTCGATCCCCTCGCCCAGCCGCCCGAGGCCATGGTGCGCGGTATCGAAGTCGAGGTGCAGTTCGGGATGCTTGTCGTGCAGGTCGCCCATCCGCGGCATCAGCCGCTGGATCGCGAACAGCGGCAGCACGCCGAGCCGCAGCCGCAGCACCTCGGTCGCGCCCGACATCTGCTCCACCGCGTCGGACAGCGTGTCGAGCGCGCCCGACAGCAGCGACAGCAGCCGTTCGCCGTCGTCGTTCAGTCGCAACGCCTGATGCCGCCGCTCGAACAACGGCTTGCCGATGAAGCGTTCGAGCGCCTGCACCCGTCGGCTGAGCGCGGGCGACGACAGTGCCAGTTCGTCGGCGGCGAGCTTCACCGAGCCCAGCCGCGCGACATGGACGAACGCTTCGATGGCCGTGAGCGGAGGGAGCCTGCGCATCCGTTATCCTGTTGCCGTGTCGTGCATACGCTGCACTGCAAACACCGGTTGCGCAACTATGCTGCGCAGGGTGATTGCATAATCTGCAATCGATATTGAATTCTTCGCACTTGCACAAAAACACGCTGCACCGCACATAGGACGTGCCTTTCAGGCATCCTCTCCTAAAACTTTCCAGGCCGGTCGTTTCGATCGGCCTTTTTTTTCGCCTTGTTCCCGGCCCGCCGCCACCCATCTTCGCCGTTCGTCGCTCTGGACGCATGGGATGAATCGGATGGCAGACAGCGAAACGGGTGGGCGGCGGTTGCAGGTCGCGAACGCGCGGCCCGAGGACAGCGGACGCGGCATCGCCCATCTGCCCCGCTCGGTCATGGCGCTGCTGGGCGTCAACGAAGGCGACGTGGTCGAGATCGTCGGCAAGAAATCCACCCCCGCGCGCGCCGTCGCGCCCTATCCCGAGGACGAGGGGCTGGACATCGTCCGCATCGACGGGTTGCAGCGCGCCAATGCCGCGGTCGGCTCCGGCGATCAGGTGGAGGTGCGCAAGGTCGAATCGCGCGCCGCGACGCGGGTGGTGTTCGCGCCCGCGCAGCAGAATCTGCGGTTGCAGGGTTCGGCCAACGCGCTGAAGCGCACCTTCTTCGGACGCCCCCTCGCGCAGGGCGATATCGTCGCGACCACCGGGCACCAGCGGGTCGACAATCTGTCGCCCGGCGTGCGGCGCTACGTCAACGCACCCGCCTTCTCGCTGCAGGAAATCCGCCTGCTGGTCGTCTCCGCGCAGCCCAAGGGCGTGGTCCATATCGACGAATCGACCGAGATCGAGCTGCGCCCCGAATATGAGGAACCGCGCGAGGCGCGCCGCGCCGACGTGACCTACGACGATATCGGCGGCATGGGCCAGACGATCGACCAGCTGCGCGAGATGGTCGAGTTGCCCTTGCGCTATCCCGAGCTGTTCCAGCGCCTCGGCGTCGATCCGCCCAAGGGGGTGTTGCTGCACGGGCCGCCCGGCACCGGCAAGACCCGGCTCGCGCGGGCGGTGGCGAATGAGAGCGACGCCGAGTTCTTCCTCATCAACGGTCCCGAGATCATGGGATCGGCGTACGGCGAATCGGAAAAGCGGCTGCGCGAGGTGTTCGAGGAGGCGACCAAGGCATCGCCCTCGATCGTGTTCATCGACGAGATCGATTCGATCGCGCCCAAGCGGGGCCAGGTGTCGGGCGAGGCGGAGAAGCGTGTCGTCGCACAGCTACTGACGCTGATGGACGGGCTCGAATCGCGCGCCAACATCGTCGTGATCGCCGCGACCAACCGGCCCGAGGCGATCGACGAGGCGCTGCGCCGTCCCGGACGGTTCGACCGCGAGATCGTGGTCGGCGTGCCCGACGAGCGCGGGCGACGCGAGATTCTCGGCATCCATACCCGCGGCATGCCGCTCGACGAGAATGTCGATCTGGGCGAGCTGTCGCGCACGACCTATGGCTTCGTCGGGGCCGATCTGGCGGCACTGACCCGCGAGGCGGCGATCGATTCGGTGCGGCGGATCATGCCGCGCATCGACCTGTCGGCGGGCACCATCCCGCAGGACGTGCTCGACAGCCTGTCGGTGACGCGCGAGGACTTCGTCGAGGCGTTGAAGCGCGTGCAGCCGAGCGCGATGCGCGAGGTGATGGTGCAGGCCCCGACCGTCCGCTGGGAGGATGTCGGCGGGCTGGACGCGGCGCAGGTGCGGCTGAAGGAAGGCGTCGAGCTGCCGCTGAAGAGCCCCGAGTCGTTCCGGCGGCTGGGCATCCGCCCGGCCAAGGGGTTCCTGCTCTACGGCCCGCCCGGCACCGGCAAGACGCTGCTGGCCAAGGCGGTCGCGCGCGAGGCGGAGGCGAATTTCATCGCCACCAAGTCGAGCGACCTGCTGTCGAAATGGTATGGCGAGAGCGAGCAGCAGATCGCCCGGCTGTTCGCCCGCGCACGGCAGGTCGCGCCGACCGTGATCTTCATCGACGAACTCGATTCACTGGTGCCCGCGCGCGGCGGCGGCATGGGCGAGCCGCAGGTGACGGAACGGGTGGTCAACACCATCCTCGCGGAGATGGACGGGCTGGAGGAATTGCAGTCGGTGGTGGTGATCGGTGCGACCAACAGGCCCAACCTCGTCGATCCGGCGCTGCTCCGGCCCGGGCGGTTCGACGAGCTGGTCTATGTCGGCGTGCCCGATGCGGCGGGGCGCGCGCGCATCCTCGCGATCCAGACGCAGAAGATGCCGCTGGCGTCCGACGTCGATCTGGACGCGGTGGCGCGGCGGACCGAACGCTTCACCGGCGCGGATCTGGAGGATGTGGTGCGGCGCGCGGGGCTGTTCGCGCTGCGCGACGGGCTGGATACGCAGCAGGTGACGATGGCGCATTTCGATGCGGCGCTGGGTGAATCGCGCGCGTCGGTGACGGCGGAGATGGAGGAGGAATATCGCCAGATGTCCGCGCGGCTGAAGCAGGAGGCGCTGGCGATCCAGCCGCTGGGCTTCATCGCGCCGGGCATGGTCGAGGGGCGCGGGCCGAAGGGGTGATCTTCGTCATTCCGGCGCAGGCCGGAATCCATGGATGCGGCAACGTCGCGGTTTTGCCGTGAAGACCCGACACAATGGATTCCGGCCCTCGCCGGAATGACGGCACCTTCGCCCTCCACTCGTCGTACCCGTCCGCCCCCACGCAACCGATCGGCTTGCAAGTTCGTTGCGCTTTTGCGACGACGCGGTGACACCGGGTGCGACAGCACCATCCTTCGAGGATTTCCATGACGACGAGTTCCACCACCGCGACCCGACGAAAGCCGCGCGGTGTTCCTTCGCCGGCGGGCATTTTCCTGCGCGGGTTCGTGAAGCATCCGGTGATGGTGGGATCGGTCATCCCCTCGTCGAACAAGCTGATCCGCAAGATGCTGGCGCCGATCGACTGGTCGGCGGCGAAGGTCGTGGTGGAATATGGCCCCGGCGTCGGCACCTTCTGCCGCCCGATCCTCGAACGGCTCAGCGCCGATGCCAAGCTGATCGTGATCGACACCAATCCCGATTTCATCGCCTATCTGAACGCGACGATCCTCGATTCGCGCTTCTTCGCGGTCCATGGTTCGGCGACCGACGTCGAGCGGATCGTCGCCGAGCACGGCCACGACCATGCCGACTATGTGCTGTCGGGCCTGCCCTTCTCGACGCTGCCGCCCGGCGTCGGCGACCGGATCGCCGCCGCGACGCAGGCGGTGCTGCGCACCGGCGGGGCGTTCCTCGTCTATCAGTTCAATCCGCGCGTGCGCGACTTCCTCGACCGGCAGTTCCCCCGGATCGACCATGACATGGAATGGTGGAACGTCCCCCCCGCCCAGCTGTGGTGGGCGTGGAAGGATTGAGCAGCCGCCGCAAAATTGTTGCGGCGCGCTAACGACTTTCACCGGTGCCATGCGTTAGTGGCGCAATGGCTTCCGATCCCACCGCCTGGCTGAACGCCGTCGGCACCGCCACGCCGGGGCACGATATCCACCATGCCTTCATCGGCTGGGCGCGGGAACGCCTGCCCCGGCGCGAGGCGCGGCTGTTCGACCGGATGGTCGAGCGGGCCGGGATCGGCCATCGCTGGTCGGTATTGCCCGAAAGCGCCAACGGCGGATCGCCGGTCGCGGCGGGCGGCTTCTATGCCGATGCGATGCCCGGCACCGCCGCGCGGATGCGGATCTATGCCGATGCCGCCCCCGCCCTTGCCATCCGCGCGGTGGAGGCGCTGGGGGAACAGGTCGCGCTGGACGGGATCAGCCATCTGGTCGTCGCCAGCTGCACCGGCTTCGTGGCCCCCGGCATCGACCAGAAGATCGCCGCGCGGCTCGGCCTCTCCCCTTCGGTCGAGCGGCTGCTGGTGGGGTTCATGGGCTGCTATGCCGCGGTCGCCGCGCTGCGCAGCGCGCGCCATATCGTGCGGTCCGAACCCGATGCCCGGGTGCTGGTGGTCACGGTGGAGCTGTCGACGCTGCACCTGCAACCCGCCGTGGCGCTGGAGCCGTTGCTGGCGATGCTCCAGTTCGGCGACGGCGCGGCGGCGGCACTGGTCAGCCGGGACGCGACCGGCTTCGCGATCGACGCGCCGTTCGCCGCGACGCTGCCCGATTCGGCGGAACTGATCCGCTGGGACATCACCGACGCCGGATTCGCGATGCATCTGTCGGGCGAGGTGCCGGGCCGGATCGCGACCGCGCTCACCGACCCCGGCTTCGCCGCCGCCGCGACCGGCGGGGCGGCACCCGCCAGCGTCGACGGCTGGGCGGTGCATGCCGGGGGCCGTTCGATCCTCGATGCGGTCGAGCGCAGCCTGTCGCTCGGCCCCGATGCGCTGGCGGCGTCGCGTGGCGTGCTGGCGGCGAACGGCAACATGTCGTCGGCGACGCTGATGTTCGTGCTGGCGGCGATGCTGGCGGGGCCGCGCGTCGAACGCGGCGTCGCGCTGGCGTTCGGGCCGGGGCTCGCCGCCGAAGGGTTCGCGTTCCGGAGCGCGGCATGAGCTTTCCGCGCGCGGTGGATGTCGAGGAGGCGATGGACGCCCCCGATCTCGATCCCGCCGTCTATGCCGCGGTGCTGCGCGATCTCGCGCGGGTCAACACCGTCACCATGGCGGCGCGCCCGACGATCGGCTTCCTCGATTCGCTGGCGCTGCGCGGGCAGCGGCTCAAGCTGCTCGACGTGGGGTTCGGCGACGGCGACATGCTGCGCCGCATCGCGCGCTGGGCGGCGCGGCGGGGGGTGGCGGCGGAACTGCACGGCATCGACCTCAATCCCCGCAGCGAAGCGATCGCCCGCGCCGATACGCCCGCCGACATGGGCATCACCTATCGCACCGGCGACTATGCCGATCTGGCGGGCGAAGGCTGGGACGTGATCGTCTCCAGCCTCGTCGCGCATCACATGACGCACGCGCAGCTGGTCGCGTTCGTGCGGTTCATGGAGGAAGAGACGTGGCGCGGCTGGCTGGTCAATGATCTCCACCGGCACCGCTTCGCGCATCGGGGCTATCCGCTGCTCGCGCGGATCATGGGCTGGCATCCGATCGTGCGCGCCGACGGGACGCTGTCGATCGCGCGGTCGTACCGCCCCGACGAATGGGTGCCGATCCTCGCGCAAGCGGGCGCGGCGCAAGCGCGGGTGGTGCGCCGTTTCCCCTTCCGGCTATGCGTCGAACGACGGCGCTGATCGCGGGCGGCGGCCCGGCCGGGGCGGTCGCGGCGGCGCTGCTGGCGCGCGGCGGCACCGACACGCTGGTGATCGAGCGGACCCGCGAGACGGGCGATGCGCTGTGCGGCGGTTTCCTGTCGTGGCGCACGCTGGAGACGCTGGCGCAGGTCGGCGTGGACGCCGGGACGCTCGGCGGGCAGGTCGTGCGGCGGGTGACGATCCATGTCGGCGGACGGCGGGCGGAGGCGGCGCTGCCTGCCCCTGCGATCGGGCTGTCGCGGCGGCGGCTCGATACGCTGCTGCTGGCGCATGCCGCGGCACAGGGCGCGGGCGTCGAGCGCGGCGTGGCGATCCGATCGGCGGAGGGACGCACGCTACGGTTGGCCGATGGCGCGACGGTCGCGGGCGAGACGCTGTTCCTCGCCACCGGCAAGCAGGAACTGCGGGGGCTGGCCCGCGATGCGACGCGCGAGGCCGATCCGGCCATGGGGGTGCGGGTGCGGCTTGCCCCCTCGCCGCGCCTTGCCGCCCTGGTCGGCGATGCGATCGAGCTGCATCCGTTGCGCGGCGGCTATGCGGGCATCGTGTTGCAGGAGGACGGCAGCGCCAATCTGTGCATGGCGGTGCGGCGGTCGCGGTTGCAGGCGGCGGGCGACCTGCCCCGGCTGCTGCACGTCCTCGCGGCGGAGGCACCGCAACTGGGCGAGCGGCTGGCCGAGCTGGCACGGGGCCAGGCGATCGATGCCGTCGCCAACGTGCCCTATGGCTGGCGGACGGCGCGGACGCTGCCGGGCGTGTTCCGGCTGGGCGATCAGGCGGGGGTCATCCCGTCGCTGGCCGGGGAAGGCATGGGGATCGCGATCGCCAGCGGGATGCGTGCGGCGAAGGCCGCGCTGGCGGGCGGCACGGCGGAGGCGTTCCAGCGCGATCTGGCGCGGGCGCTGCGACGCCCGCTGGCGGTCGCGGGGCTGCTGCGTGGCGTGGCCGAGCGGCACGGCGCGGCGCTGCTGGTCGGCGGGGCGGTGCCGGGGCTGACCGACCGGCTGGCGCGCTGGACGCGGATCGGCGCATAGCCCTGCTGCAATCCGACCGCTTCCGTCGTCATTCCCGCGCGACAGGAAGGTCATGCTCCGTTCAGCCGGTCGCGCCTACCGCGCCTGCTTTCCATGGTCGCGGGGCGGCGGGGCTTGTGCCCGACGGGGTCCGCGCGGTATCCGGCGCATCTGCATGGCACGCTCCCCGAAACGCACCCCCAAGCGGCCCGCCGCGACCCCCCGCTGGCGGCGCATCCTGCGCTGGGTGCTGGGGATCGGTTTCGCCGTCGCGCTGATCGGCGCGATCGCGCTGGTCGTCGCGGTCTATAACGCCAAGGCGAACCTGCCGAGCTTCGACCAGCTCAAATCCTCGCCCAACGGCCAGATGATCCGGGTGCGCGCCGCCGACGGCACGATCCTGGTGTCGATCGGCCCGAGCTATGGCGAATGGATTCCGTACAGCGAGATTCCGCCGGTGATGCGCGACGCGATGGTCGCGGTGGAGGACCGGCGGTTCCGCTCGCACTGGGGCGTCGATCCGGTGGCGCTGGCGCGCATCACCAAATTCGCGATCGAGACGCGCGGCACCGGGCGGCGGTTACAGGGCGCATCGACCATCACGCAGCAGGTGGCGCGCACCATCTTCCTGTCGAACAGCTATACGGTCGGGCGCAAAATCCTCGAGGCGATCCTTGCGCTGGCGCTGGAGCGTAAGTTCAGCAAGGACCAGATCCTCGAACTCTATCTCAACAAGGTCTATTTCGGCGGCGGGGCGTACGGCATCGACGCGGCGTCGCGGCGCTTCTTCAACCATCCGGGCAGCGAGCTGTCGCTGTCCGAGGCGGCGGTGATCGCCGGGCTGGTCAAGGCACCGTCGCGCTATTCCCCGACCGCCGACGCCGAGGCGGCGGTGGGCCGCGCGGGCGTGGTGCTGAAACTGATGCAGGAAACCGGGGCGATCAGCGCCAGCGAGGCGATGGACGCCGACCCGGAGGCGATCAAGCTGGCGCCCGAGCCGCAGCAGAACAGCGTGCGCTATTTCACCGACTGGGCATTGCCGCAGCTCGAGACGCTGATCGACGAGACCGAGGCCCCGCTCGACGTGTGGACCACGCTCGATCCGGCCATGCAGCAGAGCGCCGACACCGCGATCCGCGCCAACGCCCCGGCGGGGACGCAGGGGGCGCTGGTCGCGCTCGACCGCGACGGGGCGGTGCGCGCGATGGTCGGCGGCAAGGATTACGTGTCCTCGATCTACAACCGCGCGACGCAGGCGACGCGCCAGCCGGGGTCGGCGTTCAAGCTGTTCGTGTACCTCGCGGCGCTGGAGGCGGGGATGAACCCCGACAGCCAGGTGCAGGACGCGCCGATCACGATCGACGGGTGGAGCCCGCGCAACAATTCGCGCCGCTTCAGCGGGCAGGTGTCGATGCGCACCGCCTTCGCCTATTCGCTCAATACGGTCGCCGCGCGGCTGGGGCAGCAGGTCGGCTTCGGCACGGTCGCCGACATGGCGCGCCGCTTCGGCATCACCACCCCGGTCGATACCCGTCCGGCGATGGTGCTCGGCACGTCGGACGTGCGGCTGATCGACATGACCCGCGCCTATGCCTCGGTCGCGAGCGGCGGCACGGCGGTGGTGCCCTATGGCATCACACGGGTGACGGCCAACGGATCGGTCATCTACCAGCATCAGGTGGACAGCTCGCGCGTGCTGGTCGCGCCCTATGTCGCGCAGCAGATGACCGACCTGCTGCAGACGGCGGTGAACACCGGCAGCGGGCGCGCGGCGCAGATCGGGCGGCCGGTCGCGGGCAAGACCGGCACGACCACGTCGAACAAGGACGGCTGGTTCCTCGGCTTCTCCTCCGGGATCACTACCGGCGTATGGATGGGGCGCGACGATGCCAAGACCGTCGGCGGGTTGCAGGGCGGCACCGCCCCGGCCCGCGCCTTCGCCGCGTTCATGCGGCAGGCGGTGGCCAGCCGCCCGGTCGAGGAGTTCGATACCAAGGTGACGCTGCCCGAATGGCAGGAGGAACCCGACGCCGAGAGCTATTACGGCCAGCCCGACGACCAGGTCTATGTCGATCAGGACGGCAATCCGGTGCCGCCGCCGCAGCAGCAGGGCCCGCGCGCCGCGCCCGAGGACGGCGAGGCGCCCGAGGAGCCGGGCACGGTGCAGCGCGTCCCCGACGAACAGCTCGACCAGGACTGGATCGACCGGGCGCTGGGTCGGAGCCCGCGCGGCGATGCCGCCCCGCCGCCGCAACCGCGCCGGGCACCGCCGCCCGAGCGGCGCGCGCCCGAGCGCCCCTATGAGGAGGAACCGCGCCCGTACCAGTGAAGCTGCGCGCCGTGCGTGCGCAGCCAGCGGCGGGCGGCGGCGGGATCGCCCTCGAACAGGTCGGCGACCAATGCGTGGAAGGCGGGGCCGTGGTGCATGTGAACCCGGTGCGCCACCTCGTGCGCGGCGGTCGCGCGGCGGACCGCGACCGGGGCCAACAACAGCCGCCAGCTGTAGCGGATCGCGCCGGTCGCACTGCAACTGCCCCAGCGCGCCCTGGGATCGGCGACCGCCACCTGCGCGACGGTGACGCCGGCCTTCGCGGCATAGTAGGCGGTATCCTCGGTCAGGACGCGCAGCGCCTCGCGGCGGAGCCAGCGTTCGATGCGGGCGGCGAAGGCTTCGGGCGGGCCGCCGCAAAGCAGGACAGCTTGCAGCGTGCCGAAGCCTTGCTCCCGACCGTTCGTGTCGAGCACAGTCGAGACACCGTGCGCAGCGCCTGTGGCACGTCCCTCGACTGCGCTCGGGAGGAACGGGGTTGGTGGTGCGGGATCGGCCGGAACGCGCGCAACCTGCATCCTGTCACCCCCTTCTTCGCCGGAAGGTCGGAGGATCGGTGTGCGCGACGCCCCTGCATCCCACACCAGCCGCACCGCCCGCCCCGCGACCGGCAGCACCGCGCCATCGACGAACGGCCGCCCCTCGGGCAGCGCTGCGCGCCGGGCGGCGATCCAGTCGGCCTTCTCGCGCGCCCATGCCTCCGCCTTCGCCAGCGGCATGCGGCGCGGCACCGTCAGCCGTACCCGACCGGTGGCGGGATCGATCGACAGCCGCATCACCTTCGCCCGCGGGTTGCGGACGACCTCGACCCCCTCGATCACAGCACCCGGTCGGTCAGGTGATCCTCGATATCGCCGACATCGACCTCGCTGACCGTCCAGCCGCGGGTCGATTGCCCGGCGGCGTGCACGCTCTCGCGGTCGCCGCTGTTGAGATAATGCCAGTCGGGCAGCGGCTCGCCGTTGGCGCGCAGGCGATAGGCGCAGGTCGAGGGCAGCCATTCGATCTGCGCCACATTACGCGCGTTCAGCCGGACGCATTCGGGGACATAGGCATGGCGGTGGCGATAGTCGCTGCACTGCCCCATCCGCCGGTCGAGCAGCTTGCACGCGACATTGGTCGCATGGACCTCACCCGTATCCTCGTCCTCCAGCTTGTGCAGGCAGCATTTGCCGCACCCGTCGCACAATGCCTCCCACTGCGCGCGGTCGAGCCGGTCGAGCGGCACGTCCTCCCAGAAGCGCCCGCCGCTCATCGCACCCACTTCGCCAGTTCGGCGGCGACCGCCTGCGCATTCTCGTCCTGCGGCAGCAGCGCGACCGGGCGCACCTGCGGGTCCATCAGGATCGCGGTGCGGTTGTGGTCCATCAGATATTCCGACGCGCCGGGCGGCTGCGACTTGGCATAGGTGACGCCGTACGCGCGCGCGGCATCGGCGATCGCCTGGGGACTGCCGGTCAGCCCGACCATGCGCGGGTGGAAGGCGGCGACGTACTTGCCGACGACGGCGGGCGTATCGCGCTCGGGATCGACGGTGACGAACACCGGCACGACCTTTGCCCCGAGGTCGGGCGAGTCCTGCTCGAACGCCTTGAGGCCCGCCGCGATCGTCTGGAGATCGACCGGGCAGACGTCGGGGCAATAGGTATAGCCGAAATACATGATCCGCCACCGGCCCGCGAAATCGGTGTCGCGCACCACCTGGCCACGCCCGTCGGTCAGCACGAACGGGCCGCCGATGCGCGCGCCCGAGAGCGGCGGCGTGGCGGGCGGTTCGCCGCCCCCGCCACAGGCGACGAGGCCGAGCGCGAGCACGGGGGCAAGGATACGCAGGATGGTGTTCATGGCATTGCCAGCCATGATCTGATAGGCGCATCCATGCAAGCCGTGCCTGTATTCCTGCCCGATGGAGTTGCCCCGATGTCGCCGATCCGTGTCCTGTTCGCCGCCGCGCTGCTGCTGCCCGGCGTTGCGCACGCGCAGCAGCAGTCGCCCAGCTACACCTTCCTGAAGGCGGTGCGCGAGGAAGACGGCAACAAGGTGAACGACATCCTCGGCCAGCCCGGCCAGACGATCATCAACACCAAGGACCGCACGACCGGCGAGGCGGCGCTGCACATCGTCGCCAAGAGCGGCAACCTGACCTATCTGCGCTTCCTGCTGGCCAAGGGGGCGAACCCCAATATCCAGGACAATCGCGGCAATACCCCGGCGATCTATGCGGTCGAATCGGGGTCGGTCGAGGCGATCAACGCGCTGGCGGCGCGCAAGGCGAACCTGAACCTCGGCAACGCCAGCGGCGAGACGCCGCTGATCCGCGCGGTGCAGCTGCGCAACCCCGACATGGTCCGCGCGCTGGTGGCGGCGGGCGCGAACCCCGATCAGGCCGATGTGATCGCGGGCATGTCCGCCCGTGAATATGCCAGGCGGGATACGCGGACGCCGGTGCTGCTCAAGCTGATCGACGAGGCACCGGCCGCGAAGCCCAAGGCGGCGGTGGCTGGCCCGAAGCTGTAGGGAACCTGTTTGAAAACGTGCATGTCGCACGTTTTACGGTACCGGCCCGC
This sequence comes from Sphingomonas silueang, assembly GCF_040049155.1. Classification (NCBI taxonomy): domain Bacteria; kingdom Pseudomonadati; phylum Pseudomonadota; class Alphaproteobacteria; order Sphingomonadales; family Sphingomonadaceae; genus Sphingomonas; species Sphingomonas silueang. The sequence goes on along the minus strand of NZ_JBDZDK010000010.1, from coordinate 74,887 downwards.
TCCCCCACGGGTCCCAGCAAAGTAGTATTTTGCTGGGCTACCCCCACGGGTCCCGGCAAAGTAGTACTTTGCTGGGCTACCCCCACCCGGCCACCCACAGGGTACACTCGATGGGTGGCCGGCTGGCGGAGCGGGCAGGCACCGCACGAAACTCGCCCTTCGGCGAGTTTCCGAACGGACCCTGAGGAACCTGCCGGGCGGACGCATGCCGCCCGGCAGGCACGATCAGAACGGCACGTCGTCGTCGAGATCGTCGCCGAAGCCGCCGCCGAAATTGCCGCCGCTCTTGTTGCCGCCCGAGTTGTAGCCGCCGCCGCGCGACGATCCGCCGCGGTCGCCGCCGCCCGACGATCCGCCGCCGAAGTCGTCGTTGCCCCAGTCGCCGCCGCTGCGGCCACCGCCGCCGCCGCTACCGCCGCCCTGGCCGCCGCCGGGACCGTCGAGCATCGTCAGCACCGAATTGAACCCCTGCAGCACGATTTCGGTGCTGTACTTGTCCTGGCCGTTCTGGTCCTGCCACTTGCGGGTCTGGAGCTGGCCCTCGATATAGACCTTGCTGCCCTTGCGCAGGAACCGTTCGGCGACGTTGGCGAGGCCTTCGTTGAAGATCGCGACCGAATGCCATTCGGTCTTTTCCTTGCGCTCGCCGGTGTTGCGGTCCTTCCACGATTCCGACGTCGCGATGCGCAGGTTCACCACCTTGCCGCCGTTCTGGAACGAGCGCGATTCGGGATCGCGGCCGAGGTTGCCGACCAGAATGACCTTGTTGACGCTGCCTGCCATGCCGTTTCTTGTCCTTGGAGATTGGGGGGCGCCGGCGAAGCGCCCGTCAGTCGCCGTCCCTACTATGTTCCGCCCCCACGGTAAACGCATCGATCGCGGCCCATCCGGCGATGCCGAACGGGCGCAGCGTCGCGGCACGGGCAGGCGTCATCCCGCCGAGCGCGATCACCGGCAGCCGCGTGCCCCGCACCAGCAGGCCGAAGCGTATCCGCCCCAGTGCCGGGGCACCGGGATGCGAGCGGGTGGCGAACACCGGCGAGACGAAGATCGCGTCCACCCCGGCCCGCTCGGCGGCGATGCGTTCGGGGATGCTGTGGACGGGACGGGTCGCCAGCCCCCTGCCGCGCCGGGCGCTGCGGCCATGCACGCCCCCGGCGCGCGCCAGCGACGGTCCCGCCACCAGCAGCACCAGCCGCCGGGCACGCGCGATCCGCCGGACCGCCGCGAACAGCGCACGGCGTTCGGCCGCGGGCGTGGCATAGTGGCGGAACACCACCCCGCTGCCGCGCGGCAGGGCGGCGAGCGTCGGCAGCAGCGCATCGCCGATCCGTTCGTCGGTCATCAGCCAGCGGCGCGGCAAAGGGTGGCGGGGAGGCATGCGGCCCCCTATAGCGCGGCGCATGCAGGAAACCGATGCCCCGACCCGCCTGAGCGCCGTGCGCAAGGCGATCGCCGATGCCGAAAGGATCGCCCGCCGTCCGGCAGGCGCGACCACGCTGATCGCGGTCAGCAAGACGCACGACGCCGATGCCATCCGCCCGCTGATCCATGCCGGGCAGCGCGCGTTCGGCGAGAACCGGGTGCAGGAGGCGCAGGGCAAATGGCCCGCGCTGATCGCGGAGACGGGGCCAATCGAACTCCACCTCGTCGGGCAGCTCCAGTCGAACAAGGCCGAGGATGCGGTGCGGCTGTTCGACGCGATCCATTCCGTCGACCGCCCGTCGCTGGTCGCGGCGCTGGGCAGGGCGATCCGGAAGGTCGGGCGGGCGCCCGCCTGTTTCCTCCAGGTCGATATCGGGGACGAGCCGCAGAAGGGCGGCTGCGCGCTTGCCGATCTGCCCGCGCTGCTGGCGGAGGCACAGGCGGCGGGGTTGCCGGTCGCCGGGCTGATGTGCGTGCCGCCCGCGGGGCTCGACGCCGCGCCGTACTTCGCGCTGACCGCCAGGCTGGCGCGCGACCATGGCCTCAAGGGGCTCAGCATGGGCATGTCCGATGATTATCCGACCGCGGTGACGCTGGGGGCGAGCCATGTCCGGGTCGGGTCGGCGCTGTTCGGGGCGCGGGGCTGAGATGGGCGGGCAACGACCCAAGGCGCTGCTGTTCGACTTCGACGGCGTGCTGATCGAGAGCGAATTCGCGGGCAACCGCCATATCGCCGAGTTCCTGACGCAAGCGGGGCATCCGACGACGCCGGAAGACTCGATGGCCAATTTCATGGGCCTGTCGGGCAGCCAGTTCACCGATGCGATCGAGCGGTGGATCGGCGGCCCCCTGCCCCCCGGTTTCGCCGAGGCGCGCGCGATCGAGGATGCGCGGGTGGTGGCCGAAGGCGTCGCGGCGGTGGCGGGGGCGATCGGCTTCGTCCGTGCGCTGCCCGCCGACCTGCCGCGGGCGATCGTCTCGTCCAGCACGACGCGCTGGATCGGGGCGCATCTCGACCATCTGGGCCTGCGCGATGCGTTCGGCGACCATATCTACAGCGGCAAGGAGCATGTCGCCAACGGCAAGCCTGCGCCCGACCTCTACTGGTACGGCGCGCAGCAACTGGGCGTGCCGATCGGCGATTGCGCGATCCTCGAGGATTCGCCGGTCGGCGTGACCGGGGCGGTGGCATCGGGCGCGCGGGTGATCGGGCTGTGCGCGGGCACGCACTGCGGGGTCGGGCATGACGCGCGGCTGCGGGCGCTGGGCGTGACCGAGATCGCGCATGGCTTCGACGAGGTGGCGGCGCTGCTGGGGTTGCCGCCCGCATAGGCGTTCGATCCAGCAAAGCTGGAGCGGGCCGGTACCGCTTCCACGCAAGTGGATCAGACCTTGAGGTTGCGCGGAACGGCCCGTGTCCGTATATGGACCATATATGTTTCATATACTGGCAGGGGTCGCCGCATGGGTATCGTGAAGATCGACGACGCGCTGCACGAAGCGGCGCGGCGCTCCGCCACGGTGCTGTGCCGATCGATCAACGCGCAGGCCGAGTTCTGGATGAAGATCGGCATGCTCGCCGAAGCCAGCCCGACGCTGAGCTTCAACGAGATCGTCGCGCGCGAGATCGCCGCCGCGCATGCCGACACCCCGGGCGTCGCCGCATGAGCGCGCCCAAGACGCCGCACGAACTGGCGCTGATGCGGCAGTCGGGACGGTTGCTGGCGCAGGTGTTCGAGATGCTCGACACGCTGGACATGGCGGGCATGTCGACGCTGGCGATCAACGATCTGGTCGAGCGCTACATCACCCACGACCTCGCCAGCCGCCCGGCGAGCAAGGGGCAGTACGGCTTCGGCTTCGTGCTCAACAGCTCGATCAACCAGGTCGTGTGCCACGGCGTGCCGAGCGCCGACGACGTGCTGCGCGACGGGGATATCGTCAACCTCGACATCACGCTGGAGAAGAACGGGTATATCGCCGATTCGAGCAAGACGTACCTGATCGGCGAGGTGGCACCCCAGGCGCGGCGGCTGGTGCAGCACACGCAGGCGGCGATGTGGCACGGCATCCGTGCGGTCCGGCCCGGCGCGCGGCTGGGCGACATCGGCTTCGCGATCGAACGCCATGCCAAGGCGCATGGGCTAAGCGTCGTGCGCGACTATTGCGGCCACGGCATCGGGCGCGAGATGCACGAGGAGCCGAGCGTGCTGCACTTCGGCCGTCGCGGGACGGGCGAGGTGCTGCGCGAGGGCATGACCTTCACGATCGAACCGATGCTGAACCAGGGCAGCCGCCGCACCGTGCAGCGCGACGACGGCTGGACGGTCGAGACGGCGGACGGGAAGCTGTCGGCGCAGTTCGAGCATACCGTGGCGGTGACGGCGGACGGGGTGGAGGTGCTGACGCTGCGGACGGGGGAACGGGCGGCGGGGTGAGGCCGCGGTCGGGGACCGGACGCAGCGGGAAAGCGCAATCGGGAACGGATTTCGGCAAGGCGGAACTCGCAGGCGACGGTCAGCATGATCGACGCAGCGGGATTCCGGTCGCTGGTTCCCAATTGGGAAACCTACAAGTCAGTCGACCCATTCGAACATGATGGGGGCGTCGATACCGAGCGCATTGTGAACCGGACAGGCGTGCGCAGCTGCTTCCAATTTATGACGCTGCCTTTCATCAAACGAGCCTGGAATTCTGACGACGACTGACAGGTGCGCGAAGCGGCGGGGCGCGTTCGCCATTTCCTTGGTGATCGTTGCGGTGGCTCCGGGAATGTCGATAGCCATCGAACGGGCAGCAACGCCCATGATGCCAAGGATGCAGCCGCCCAGCGACACTCCCAAGAGATCGCTTGCTGAAAACCCTTCCTCCAGACCGCCCAGTTCCTTGGGTGCGTCCATGACGATGACGGCATGCGAGCCATCATGTTTCACCTGCGAGCGCAGATTTCCTTCATACGATACGATGGTTCTGCTCACTGATCGGCGTCCTTGATTTTATGCGGGTTGCGACCGCGCCATTCGTCGGTGTGTCCCGATTACGTTGCCGACTATGATATGGGAAATATACTTGTAGCGGCTTATTAGGTCGCTGTAGGTTTCAGTGATGGAGGTCCGACAGCTTCGACAGTTTGTGGCGGTGGCCGAGACGCTGCATTTCAATCGCGCGGCGATCCGGTTGAATATGACCCAGCCCCCGCTGAGCCAGTCCATCATGGCCTTGGAGCGTGAGCTTGGCGCACCGTTATTTGTCCGGACCAAGCGAACCGTCGCGCTGACGCCGTTCGGCCAGGAATGGTTGAACCACGTCCGCGAAGCTCTCCGCATCCTTTCCCTTCTGCCAGAAACCGCACAACGCCTGCGTCGCGGGGAAATCGGAAGGCTGGAATTGTCGTTCGTCAGCGTCGCCGATTACAACGTCCTCCCGGCGCTAGTCCGATCTTTTGCCGACCGTCACCCCGAGGTCGACCTTGTCCTCCAAGAGGCGACCAGCGAAGTGCAGATTGCGCGACTGCTGGATGGAATAGGCCACGCCGGAATTATCGTCCCGCCTCCGGCGGGTACGCTACATTCGACCTTGAGCTATTGTCGGTTGCTATCGGAACCGCTGATCGCAGTCGTTCCAGAACATTGGTCGGAAGAAGGACGGCTGCCGCTTGAAGGGGGGCGCCTTCACCCGGCGGAGATAGCGGACGTACCGCTGGTTATGTTTCCCCGCCCATCAGCTCCCGCGCTCCACGATCTCGTTACCGACTATCTCTCGACGCATGGCGGCTCACCGCGAATTGCCCAAGAGGCGATCCAGATGCAGACCATCATCAGCCTGGTGTCTGCGGGAATGGGAATCGCGTTGGTGCCGGCATCGTTGCGCAAGCTGGCTCGGTCCGACGTGCAGTATATCGACCTTGCAGAAGGTGCGCCGTGCCTGGAAATCGGTCTGGCTTGGCGAACGGATGACCTGACGCCCGCGCTACAGCGTTTCCTTTCGATCATAGGCGAGCTTCAGCCGTAACTCCCGGCGCTCCCGTGAACCAGCTATCGGGAATTTTGCCGCATTCCCATTTCCCATCGATTCCGGGAAACCGGGTCCGCCTGTGCCGCCGGGGAGGCGAAGGGATCGACGCGCCCCGAATGGCCAGACATGACGTCGGCAATCGCAACGACGGCGCAATCGGCGGAACCTCCGCCCCGCCCCCCCTACAACTGGTGCCCCGTCCGGTCGCGCTTCGTCGCGAGGTAGCGTTCGTTGTGCGGATTGGGCGGCAGGTGGTGGGCGACGCGCTCGAGCACGGTCACGCCGGTCGCCTCCAGCCCCGCCACCTTGGCCGGGTTGTTGGTGAGCAGCCGCACCTGTCGCTGGCCGAGCAGCGCCAGCATCCGCCCGGCCACGCCGAAATCGCGCGCGTCGATCGCAAAGCCCAGACGGGTGTTGGCGTCGACCGTGTCGAACCCCTGATCCTGCAAGGCATAGGCGCGCAGCTTGTTGACGAGGCCGATGCCGCGCCCTTCCTGCCGGAGATACAGCAGGATACCCCAGCGCGCATCGGCGATGGCGCGGATCGCGGCGTGGAGTTGCGGGCCGCAGTCGCACTTCAGGCTGCCGAGCACGTCGCCGGTGAGACACTCGCTGTGCAGCCGGACCAGCGGCGGCGTGCCGTCCGGCTGGCCGATGACCAGCGCGACATGCTCGCCCGCCGCATCGGGGGTGCGGAAGGCGATAATCTCGGCATCCTCCGCCCCCGCCACCGGCAGGCGGGCGCGCGCGACGACGGCCAGCCGGTTGGCATCCTCATGCGCATCGATCGCCTGCGGGGTGATCGTCACCTCCGCGCCCCATCCGCCCGCGACATAGGCGGGGAGCAGCCCGGCGATCCGGGCGAGGCGCAGCGCGGCGGCGGCGGCGGCAGGCGACGGGCTGGCGACCCCGCGGAACGGTCCCTTCAGCGGCGTGGCGAGATCGAGCTGCGGATCGGCGAGCGCGGTCATCGCGGCGAAATCGGTCCACGGCTCCCGCGCGATCGCGACCGGCTGGTCGGGGGCGGCGGCGGCGCGCTGGTTGACGATCTTCAGCGTCTCGGCCCGGCCGAACGACAGCAGCACCTGTCCCACGCCCGCCGGATCGAAGGCGTCGAGCCGCACCGGATCGGCGGTCTCGATCGGCAGCAGCGTCAGCACCGGTTCCGGCGGGTTCGCGATCGCGATCGGCCAGCCGCGGCGCAACGCGTCGATCGCGCGCGCGACGTCACGGGGATCGCTCAAAAGGCGAACTCCGTGACGATCGGGATATGGTCGGAGGGTTTCAGCCAGCTGCGGCAATCCTCGTGCACGCGGTGCGCCACGGCCTTTGCCGCCACGTCGCGGCTGGCCCACATATGGTCGAGCCTGCGCCCCCGGTCCGACGCCGCCCAGTCCTTCGCGCGGTAGCTCCACCAGGTGTAGAGCCGCTGCGGCGCCGCGACGAAATGGCGGCCGAGATCGACCCAGTCGTTCGCCGCCTGCAACCGGGCGAGCGTCGCGACCTCGACGGGCGTATGGCTCACCACGTCGAGCAGCGCCTTGTGGCTCCACACGTCGCTTTCCAGCGGGGCGATGTTGAAGTCGCCGACCAGCAGCGTGGGCACGCCCGACAGCCCCTGCGACCACGCGATCATGCGTTCGAGGAAGTCGAGCTTCTGCCCGAACTTCGGGTTCACGTCGCGGTCGGGCACGTCGCCGCCCGCGGGCACATAGACGTTCTCGATCCTGAGACCGTTGGCAAGGCGGACGCCGATGTGCCGCGCCTCGCCGTTCGCCTGCCAGTCGAGCCGGTCGTCCTCCGCCAGCGGCAGCTTCGAGAGGACCGCGACGCCGTGGTGCATCCGCTGGCCGTTGATCGCGATATGGGTATAGCCCAGCCGCCGCAGCGGTTCGTGCGGGAAGTCCTTGTTCTCGACCTTGGTTTCCTGAAGGCACAGCACGTCGGGCGACACTTCGCGGAGGAAGCGTTCGACGATGTCCATGCGGAAGCGGACCGAGTTGATGTTCCACGAGGCGACCGAAAGCGTGTCCATGCGCGACCCTGTATCGCGCGGCGATGGCCTGCGCCAGACATGGAAAGGCCCTCGCTCCGGGGGCATGGAACGAGGGCCGACCTGGCGTTGGTCACGCAGGCGGGCATCGAGGTCCCGGGCAACAGGGGGAAAAATCCCGGACGCGCCCCGACGCCGCAAGGGCATTGATAGGACGGCAAACCTGTCGCCAGGATGAACGTTGTTTATATTTATTGAAACGATGGGTTTCGCAGGCGGCGTGGTTCGGCGAGCGAACCCTGTCGATCACCGTAGCGATCGATAGCAACACCCGGGTCCGTTCGTGTCGAGCGCAGCCCGCGGTGTCTCGACTGCGCTCGACTCGAACGGACCGGGCGGGTCGGAAAATCCCTCAACGCCGCGCGCGACGCGGTTCGTTGAAGCGGAACGCGCTGTCGGCGACGGGCACGTTGAAGCGCTGGTTGCTGAGCCGCACGGTGGTGCGGTTCGCCTGCGCATCGAGCGCGACCCAGCTCTGCAGCATCAGCCCGCCCGGCGCCGAGGGCTGGCGCACGAAGATCATCGTGATCCGGCCATATTCGGGGCGTTTCGGGTCATAGGCCTCGACGCTCAGGACGCGCGGGTCGCTGGAGCGGATGACGCGGGCGTATTTCGATGCGTCGCGCGCGGGGTTGAGCAGGATGCCGAGCGGCGAGTTGCCGATCGGCCAGCGCTGCTTCTGCCCGACCTGATAGTCGAGAAAATAGAGCGACTTGCCGTCCGACACGATCAGGATCGGCACACCCTGCTGATATTGGAAGCGGATCTTGCCCGGCTTCTTGAGGGTGAGCTGGCCGGACAGCACCCGCCCGCTGCGATCGGTCTGGGTGAAGTCGGCCGTCATCGTCTCTACCGCCGAGAGGTGGCGCTGCACGGCGGCGAGGTCGTTCTGCTGCGCCTGGGCATGGACGACGGCAGGCGCGGCCAGCGCGACGGGGGCGGCAAGGGCGAGCGCAAGGCCAAACGGGCGAATGGTCGGTCTCCGGATCATGGGGCGGGGGTAGCGTCGGCGCGTTGAACGCGGCGTGAACCCATGGGTTGCGTTCTATGGACTCCCCTCCCTGACAGGATTCCCATGCACAAGTCCAAGGTCAGCGCTTGATCCTGCCGTACCCCCGCGCAGGCGGGGGTCCAGAGCCAAGTAGAACAGCGGCTTGCGTCCGCGACTGCTGGCCCCCCGCCTGCGCGGGGGTGCGGCAAAGGACTTTCGCAGAGAAATCCTGACAAGGGAGGGGTTGGGGGTGGGTTGGCTTGCGGGGAAGCGTCGCGCCCGCCCCACACCTACCCACCCCCGGCCCCTCCGTTGCCAGGGAGGGGAGCAGGCAGCGGGCTACAACCGGTGCTCGCCCTTCACCCAGCGCACCGTGCCCGAGCTGGCGCGCATCACCACGCTTTCGGTCGTCATCCGGTCGCGGCGGCGCTTCACCCCGGCGAGCAGCGAGCCGTCGGTCACGCCGGTCGCGGCGAAGATGCAGTCGCCGCGCGCCAGATCGGTCAGGTCGTACTGCCGGTCGAGGTCGGTCACGCCCCACCTTGCGGCACGGGCGCGCTCGTCGTCGTTGCGGAACACCAGCCGCCCCTTGAACTGCCCGCCGACGCAGCGGAGCGCCGCCGCCGCCAGCACGCCCTCGGGCGCGCCGCCCTGCCCCATGTACAGGTCGATGGTGGTGTCGGGATCGGTGGTCGCGATGACGCCCGCCACGTCGCCGTCGCCGATCAGCGCCACGCCGCACCCGATCGCGCGCAGCTCGGCGACGATCCGCTCGTGGCGCGGCCGGTCGAGCACGCACACGATGATGTCGCGCGGATCGACGCCCTTGGCCGCCGCCACCGCGCGGACATTCTCGGTCGGCGAACGGTCGAGGTCGATCACCCCCGGCGGATAGCCCGGCCCGCAGGCGATCTTGTCCATGTACACGTCGGGGGCGTTGAGCAGCCCGCCCTTCTCCGCGATCGCCAGCACCGCGAGGCTGTTCGGCCCCGCCGTCGCGCAGATGGTGGTGCCCTCCAGCGGATCGAGCGCGATGTCGATCTGCGGTCCCTTCCCCAGCCCGACCTTCTCGCCGATGTAGAGCATCGGCGCCTCGTCGCGCTCGCCCTCGCCGATCACGACGGTGCCGTCCATGTAGAGTTCGTTGAGCGCGGCGCGCATCGCCGCGACGGCGGCGGCATCGGCGGCCTTTTCGTCGCCGCGCCCGACCAGCGCCGATGCGGCGATCGCCGCGGCTTCGGTGACGCGCACCATCTCGAGCACGAGCACGCGGTCGAGGGTGTTGCTGGCGGCGTTCATGGCGGTGGTCCTCTCCGTTCGATATTTTGGACGCGCGATAGGCCCGCGGCCCTTGCCGGGCAAGGCAAGTCGGCGGATAGTCGCAGGCGATGCCGTTGGTGCGGGGGAATGCACGATGCCGGTCTGGATGCTGCTGGCGATCGCCGCCGACGAAACCGCCGTGGCGCAGGCGGTGGCCCGCGCCCGGGCGATGACGACGATCGACCGCCCGTGCCGCCGCGACGCCGATGCCGACGAGGTCGTGATCTGCGGCGGGCGCACCGCCGATCGCTATCGCGTGCCGCTCAAGACCCCGCCGGTCGCGGGCGATCCCAGGGCGGTGGATGCGCTGGGCGAGCGTGAGCGGTTGCTGGCGGTGCCCGGCCCGGCATGCGGCATGAACCTGTTCCTTACCGGCTGCGGCATGGTCGGCGCGACCGCCAGCAGCCGCAGCGGGGTTTCGGGCGGCGCGACGCCGCGCCCGCTGGCAAAGTAGCGCCGCCCGGGAAAACCGGGTAGCTTGTCGACCGGGAACGGGTTCTTCCGCCGCCCGCGCCGAAGGGGCCGCCGATGTCGATGCTGTTGCTCGCGCTGCTGTTGCAGGGTGCACCGGTGCGCGCCACGACGATCGGCATCGACGATCCGGTCGATTGCGCGGCGACGCCGGGCGCGCTTGCCTGTCGCAAGGGACCGGCGCGCTACCGGCTGGAGGGCGACGAAGACGAGTCGTTCGACCGCAAGTCGGACGGGCTGCGCGCGACCGGCGCGCCGTGCGGGCTGATCGGCCTGAAACTGTGCACCCGCAAGCCGCGCACGATCCTGTCGACCGCGCCGAAGGAATAGGGGGCGGCGGAACCGCGCCTCATGCCTTGGCTCGTCATTCCCGCGCAGGCGGGAATCCATATGCTCCGATGGTCCGGCAGGAACCGGAGTGGTAGCGTGTATGGATTCCCGCCTCCGCGGGAATGACGATGTTGGGGCCGTTCGACCCCGCCCTTGATGCTACGCCAGTTCGGCCTTCGCGTTCAGCTTGTGCTCGGCCATCGATGTCAGCTTCTCGTCGGTGGCGCGTTCCTCGGCGAGGGTTTCGGAAAGCAGCGCGGCGAGGTCCTCGCGGCCCAGCTGCCGCGCCCAGGCGATCAGCGTGCCGTAGCGGGTGATCTCGTAATGCTCGACCGCCTGCGCCGAGGCGATCAGCGCCGCGTCGAGCACCTTCTTGTCGGCGATCTCGCCCGCGACCTCGTTCGCTTCCTTGATGATCCCGTCGATCGCCGGGCAGGTCACGCCCTTCTTGGTCGCGCCGTGCAGCGCGAACACCTGGTCGAGGCGGCGGATCTGCCCTTCGGTCTCGGCCAGATGCTGCTCGAACCCGGCCTTGAGCTCGGGGTCGGTCGCCTTCGCCGCCATCCTGGGCAGCGCCTTCAGTATCTGGTTCTCGGCGTAATACACGTCCTGCAACTGGTGGACGAACAGGTCGTCGAGCGTCGCGATATCCTTGGAAAACAGACCCATGGCAGGTTCCTTCGTCGCTGGAGGCCAGAGTCTGATCCACTTGCGTGGAAGCGGTACCAGCCCGCTCCCCCACCCGGCCACCCAATCAGGATACGCTGTGGGTGGTCGGGTGGGGGAGCGGGCTGGTACCGCTCTGATCCAGCGTTGCTGGATCAGACTCCGATCCTCCCCCAACGATGCGCGGGCCTGCCGGTTGCGTCAGTGGCCGCGACAGGCGAGCAGTTCGACGACATCCTCCAGCCGCGCCGCGTCGCCCAGCGCGATCACCTCGCCGATGCTGCCCGCATGCAGCGGATCGCCCGCCCAGTCGCTCATGCTGCCGCCCGCCCCCTCGACCACCGGTACGAGGGCGGCGAAGTCGTGGAGCTTCAGCCCGGCCTCCACCACCACGTCGATATGGCCCGAGGCGAGCGTGCCATAAGAATAGCAGTCGCCGCCGAGTACGGTCGAGGCGACCCGCGCCTCGACATGCTCGAACCCGTGGAGCTGGCCGTCGTCGAACAGCGCGGGGCTGGTGGTGGCGAGCAGCGCGTGCGCCAGATCGCGGCAGCGCCGGGTGCGGGCGGGCGTGCCGTTGAACATCGTGCCGTGGCCGATCGCGCCGACCCAGCGTTCGGCGATGATCGGCTGGTCGATGATGCCCAGCACCGGCCAGCCGTCCTCGACCAGCGCGATCAGCGTGCCGAAGATCGGACGGCCCGCGATGAACGATCGCGTGCCGTCGATCGGGTCGAGCACCCAGCTCCGCCCGCTGGTCCCCTCGGCCACGCCATATTCCTCGCCATGGATGCCGTCCGAGGGGCGTTCGCGCTCGATGATCGCCCGCATCGCCGCCTCCGCCTCGCGATCGGCCAGCGTTACCGGCGAGGCGTCGTCCTTGATCTCGAGGCCATAGTCGCTGCGGAAGCGCGGGCGGATCGCCGCGCCCGCCGCATCGGCGAGTCGGGCGGCGAGGGCGAGGTCGGCGGCGGTGACGGGCATGGCAGGCCTTTCGAGGAGTGCGCCCTGCGCATAGGCGGGGCAGGCGGCAAAGCGCAAACGATGCTCGCGATCGTCGCGATTCGCTGCCACACCGGCGGGCATGATCGCGCTCGCCCTGCTCGCCGCCGCCCCGCCGCAAGTCCGGATCGTGCCGGAACCGCCCGCGACCGTCGCGGCGGCGCAGGAGGGCGTCACCGTCTATGCGCTGAACGGTGGCGATACCGCGACCCAGGTGACGCCGCCACCCGAGGTCCGCGTCACGACCGTCGATGGCGTAGTGCTGACCCTCGCGCCGACCGATACCGCGGCGCAGGCGGTGCCGCCCGGCGGTTTCCGCCCCTTGCGCTATCGCATCATCGCGCCCGCGCTGGCGGCGGCGGCACCCGACGCGCCCGCCCCGCGCGGCGAGACGGTGGTCGCGGCGGCGCGGGGCAGCGCGAGCGGCTTCCTCGACCGGTTCGCGCCGCACGAGCCGATCTACGGCGCGTTCGGCGGCGGATCGGACGGGGCGAAGCTGCAACTCAGCCTCGCCTTTCGCCCGTTCGACACCGGCGGGGCGCTGGACGGGGTGCGGCTGGCATGGACGCAGACGATGTTCTGGGCGATCGAGCAGTCGTCGGGGCCGTTCCGCGCCACGACCTACAGCCCCGAGGTCTATTATGAGCGCGGGTTCGGCGAGCGGGTCGTCGCCGCGGTCGGCTATGCGCACGACTCGAACGGGCGCGGCGATATCGGCTCGATCGACGTGAACCGGCTCTATGCGGCGGCGACCTACGCGCTGCCGATCGGCGACGGCTGGCGGGTGGAGGGGTCGCCGAAGGTCTGGACCTATGTCGGCACCGGCTATCGCGATCTCGACCGGTACTGGGGCAACTGGTCGCTGGGTGCAGCGATCGTGCAGGCGGACGGGCTGAAGGTCGAGGCACGGCTGCGCAACCCGCTGGGCGCCAGGCGCGCGGGGGAGTTGTACGTGTCCTGGCCGCTGGCGGTGCCGGGCGGGGGCACCGGGCTGTATCTCTTCGCGCAGGGGTTCAGCGGGTACGGCGAGGCGCTGGACGACTATCGCCTGCGCAGCAGCAGCGCGCGGCTGGGGGTGGCGTTCACGCGGTAGGGGGCGGCGTTTAGCGAGAACCCCCGCTCAACTTCTCCCCTCCCTTCCAGAGGGGAGTAGGTACGGGTGGCGTTGCATGTCGATCCGCCACCCCCAGGGTACGCGCCCGATCTGGCATCGCCGCGCGAAGCTGCTAGGCTCGCGCGCATCACCGCCGTCCCGAGGACCGATCCGATGCGCTTCGCCCTGCTTGCCGCCGCCGTCACGCTGCCCTTCGCCGTTCCCGTGTCGGCGGCGCTGGCCCCCGGCGCGAAGGCACCCGATTTCACCACCCGCGCCGCGATCGCGGGCAAGGCGTTCACGCTCAACCTGCGCTCGCAGCTGCGCAAGGGTCCGGTGGTGCTGTATTTCTTCCCCGCCGCCTTCACCGGCGGCTGCAATGCCGAGGCGAAGGCGTTCGCCGATGCGGTCGATCGCTTTAAGGCGGCGGGCGCGACCGTGATCGGCATGTCCGCCGACCCGATCGAGAAGCTGCAGGCGTTCAGCAGCGAGCATTGCGCCGGACGCTTCGCGGTGGCCAGCGCCGATGCGCGGGTCATCAAGGGATTCGACGTGGCGCTCGCCCGCCCCGCCGGCCCGGACGGCAAGCCGCGCATGCTGACCACGCGCACCAGCTATGTCATCGCCCGTGACGGGCGCATCACCTTCGTCCATTCCGACATGAACCCCGCCGATCACGTCCGTACCACGCTGGCGGCGGTGCAGGGCTTGCGCTGATTCGATACGCCACCGAAACGGAGGCTTCACAGCCGGTTAACGCGCCGGAAACCCGATCTTAGCACTCGCGCCCTAGCCTGTCGTGCACCGGAAGGGAGGCGAAGGCGATGTTCATGGCGCGATGGGAAGGAACGGCACCGCTGGGCGCGGTCGACGGTCTGTTCCATGCGATCGGCCATTTCCTCGCCGACCAGCGGCTGGAGCCGACGCCGGTCAACTATGCCTTCGCCTATCATGTGCTCAGCGACCCCGCCGGGCCGCTGGCGCAGGCGGTGGCGGAGCGCACCGACGGCGGGTTCCGCCTGACCAGCGCCGAAATCGCGACGCTCGGCGAGCGGATCGAGGGGGGCAGGTTGCCCGAACGGCGCGGCCCGGTGTCCGCGGCATGGGCAGCCGAGACGCAGCGGCAGATGGCGGGATTCGAATCGATGATGCACGCGATACGCGACGAGACCCATGCCTTCGGCCGCGACCTGGCGGCGAGCGAGGACGCGCTGCGCCGCCCCGGATTGCAGCAGGCGGGCACCGACACGGTCATCGCCGAACTGGCGCGGATCACCGCGGCGATGCGCCAGCGGGTCGATGTCGCCGAATCGCAGCTGGCGCAGGCGACGCTGGAGGCGGGCGAGTTGCGGCGGCAGCTGGCGACCGCGCAGGGCGATGCCCGGCGCGACGCGCTGACCGGCCTGCCCAACCGCCGCGCGTTCGAGGAGGCGATGGCGACCCGCCCGGTCGACCCGTGCCATATCGCGCTGTGCGACGTCGATCACTTCAAGTCGATCAACGACCGCTACGGCCATCCGGTCGGCGACCGGGTGCTGAAAGCGATCGGCGCGACGCTGGCGCGGGCATGCGAGGGCCATCTGGTATCGCGCCACGGCGGCGAGGAATTCTGCGTGCTGATGACCGGCATTTCCGCCGCCGATGCGCGGCTGCTGCTGGAGGATGCGCGCCTCGCCGTGGCCGAGCGCCGCTATCGCCTGCGCGAGGACGACCGGCTGATCGAGGGGGTGACGCTGTCGGCGGGGATCGTGACGCTGCGCGAGGGCGAGAGCACGGCGGAGGCGATCGCGCGCGCCGACCGGTTCCTCTATTGCGCCAAGGAGGCCGGGCGCAACCGCACCCTTGGTGAAATGCACCAATAGTTGACGGGATTCACCGCAGATTTGCGGTGCGATTTGCCCATCCCGGCTGAAAACGATGGAAATCCGCCGTTTTTGAAACTGGCACGCTCCGTGCAAATCTCTCGGTACCGGCACGAAAGACCTCGGCCGGAACCTCAGGGAGTAAGCACCATGTTCCGTTTCGTCGACCTTCAGCGCAACGTCGCCGCCCTTTCGGCCGCACTGTTCGTCTCCGCCGTCCTGTTCTCGGTCGCCGCGCCGATCGTGCCGGTCGCGTGATGACCGCCAGCCGCAACCATCCGGTCGCGGTGACGATCCTGAGCTTCCTGCTCACCGTCGCCGCGATCGTGGCGAGCGCGCCGCCTAGCCTCGCGTAAGCGCGCGCGCCACCGCTTCCGCCACCTTGATCCCGTCGACCGCTGCCGAGAGGATGCCGCCGGCATAGCCCGCGCCCTCGCCCGCCGGATACAGCCCGGCGGTATTGACGCTCTGGAAATCGTCGCCCCGCGGGATCCGCACCGGCGAGGAGGTCCGCGTCTCGACGCCGGTCAGCACCGCGTCCGGATGGTCGTAACCCGGAATCGTCCGCCCGAACGCCACCAGCGCCTCTCGCATCGCCGTGACCGCAAAGTCCGGCAGCACCTGCCCCAGATCGGTCAGCGTCACGCCGGGGCGATAGGAGGGGATGACGCTCCTGAGCGCACTCGACGGGCGACCGGCCACGAAGTCGCCCAGCAGCTGCGCGGGCGCGCGATAGTCGCCGCCGCCCGCGACATAGGCCCGGCTCTCCAGTTCGCGTTGCAGCGCGATTCCCGCCAGCGGATGCCCCGGATAGTCGCGCGCCGGATCGATGCCGACGACGATGCCGGAGTTCGCATTGCGCTCGTTGCGCGAATACTGGCTCATGCCGTTGGTGACGACGCGCCCCGGTTCGGAGGTCGCGGCGACGACGGTGCCGCCGGGACACATGCAGAAGCTGTAGACGGTGCGTTCATTGGCGCAGTGGTGCGACAGCGTATAGGCCGCCGCCCCCAGATCGGGATGCCCGGCGCACGCCCCGAAGCGCGCGCGGTCGATCCAGCTTTGCGGATGCTCGATGCGCACCCCGATCGAGAAGGGCTTGGCCTCCAGCGTGACGCCGCGATCGTGGAGCATGTGGAAGGTGTCGCGCGCGCTGTGGCCGAGCGCCAGCACGACCGGCGCATCGACCGGCATCACCTCACCCGTGGACAGGTGCAGCGCGGTCAGCCGCCGGCTGCCGTCCGCCGCCGTCGCGATCTCCAGATCGTCGACACGGTGGCCGAAGCGATATTCGCCGCCGAGCGACTCGACGGTGGCGCGCATCGATTCGACCATCTGTACGAGGCGGAAGGTGCCGATGTGCGGATGCGCCTCGGTCAGGATATCCTCGGGCGCGCCTGCCTTGACGAACTCGACCAGCACCTTGCGGCCGAGATGGCGCGGGTCCTTGATCTGGCTCCACAGCTTGCCGTCGGAGAAGGTGCCCGCCCCGCCCTCGCCGAACTGCACGTTCGATTCGGGGTTGAGTTCGCTCCTGCGCCACAGGCCCCACGTGTCCTGCGTGCGCTCACGCACCACCTTGCCGCGGTCGAGGATGATCGGGCGGAACCCCATCTCCGCGAGGATGAGGCCCGCGAGCAGCCCGCACGGCCCCGCCCCGACGACGATCGGACGCGGCCCGGCATAGTCCGGCCCAACCTTGGCGACGAAGCGGTAGCCGGTGTCGGGGGTCGGCCCCACATTGCGGTCGCGCCGCACGCGCGCCAGCACCGCGCTTTCGTTCTTCACGGTCACGTCGATCGAATAGACGAGCTGGATATCGTCCTTGTCGCGGGCGTCATGCGCGCGCCTGGCGATCGTATAGCGGATCAGGTCGCGGGGCATGATGCGCAGCCGGTCGCGAATCGCGGCGGTCAGCGCCTCTTCCGGGTGGTTGAGCGGCAGTTTCAGTTCGGTGATGCGGAGCATCGGGCCATATAGGGCGGTCGGCCGCCGCTGTGCAGCCCATCCGTGCGCAGACCGGTCCGCGCTATCGCGGGATGTCGCCCGGACGGCAGCGCAGCATCGACCGCCACCGCCCGCCCGAGCGCGCCGCCCCTTCGTCCGGCCCCACGCGGCGCAGGCGCACCGTCTGCGGCCGTTCGCGCACCGGCGCCGGTTCCGCACCGCCGTCGAACGCCGCGACGACGGTTTCGGTCAGCCGGTCGCCGACCAGCTGCCAGCGGCCGTTCGTGTCGAAGGACGCCATGGTGCCGTCCGCATCATAGCGTACCGTCGTGCCGGAGTTGCAGGCGACGCGCGCCACGTCCCCGGCCCTGGCGTCGAGCAGCCAGATGCCGTGCAGCCATGCGGCGGTCGGCGGTTGCGGCACCGGGTCGGGCGGCTCCAGCGACGTGGCGCGGGCGGCGGGCACCGCAGGCGTCAGGAAGATCATGCCGCCCCGCCCGCCCGGCCGGACCGGCGGGCTGTAGATCGCGACGGGTGCGCCGGGCGACGCGGGCGGCGGCGTGCCCGAACAGCCTGCGACGGCGATGGCGATGATGGCGGCGACGGCGTGGCGCATGGCACGATTGCAGCAAACCGCCGCCGTGGATGCAAGGGCCGTCATCGCGCCTTGGCGCAGGCACCGGATCGCTCTACGCCTTGCGCCCATGACGCTGCTGACCCGCATCGCGATCGCCCTGTCCCTGCTGTTCGCGCCGGTGATGGCGGCGGCGCAGGACGATGCCGCCACCTTTGCCGCACGGCTCGACCGGGCGGCGGACGAGCTGGGTACGGTCGACGGGGCGCTCGACACCCGGATCGAAAGCGACGCGCGCAGCGAGCTGCGCACCCGCGCGCAGGCGGTGCGCGCCGAGACGCTGGACGCCGCGCGCCAGTCGCAGGACGCGCTGGCGCGGATCGACGCACGCCTCGCGCAGCTCGGCCCCGGTGCCGCGACCGAGGACCCCGCGATCCGCGAGGAGCGCAGCGCGCTGACCCGGCAGCGCGCGACGCTCGATTCGGCGACGAGGCGCGCGCGGCTGCTGTCGGTCGAGGCGCAGCAGCTGATCGACGAGATCGGCGCGGGCGAGGCGGCGGAGCTGACCCAGAAGCTGTTCGGCAAGTCGCCGTCGCCGCTGACCCCGGCGTTCTGGGGCGCGATCGTCGCTGCGGTGCCGCGCGACCTGCAACGCCTGCAACGCTTCGTCACGGTCGAGGTGCGGGCGCTCGACCGGCCGGGGCGGCGGCTGCCGTGGCCGCTGCTGTTCGGGCTGGGCGTGGCGGTGCTGCTGCTGGGCCCCGCGCGGCTCGCGACCGGGCGGGTCGGCAAGCGGCTGCTGATCGAGGGCGCGTCCGGGCGGCGGGTGCGGCGATCGGCCAATGCGCTGTGGCGGGTGACGGTCGGCACGCTCTCTCCGCTGCTGGCGGTCGGGGCGGTGGTGGCGGGCGCGCGCTGGGCGGGGTTCGTCGCCGATCGCTGGGACGCACCGCTCGACGCGCTGGTCGTGGCGGTCGGCTTCGGCGCCTTCGCCAGTTCGGTGCTGGGCGCGGTGCTGATGCGCGGGCAGCCGACGTGGCGGATCGCGCCGATCGGCGATGCGCTGGCCGATCGCCTGCGGCCCTATTCGTTCCTGTTCGCGCTGCTGGCGGGCATGGCGATCCTGATCGACGCGCTGAACGCAGGCATCGGGGTGAGCAACGCCGCGCGCGTCGCGACGCAGGCGCTGCTGGCGCTGCTCCACCTGCTGCTGATCGGCGCGGCGCTGCTGTCGATCGGGCGGCTGCGCAGCGCGGCGGAGGATGCCGGCGAGCGGCCCGCCGACACCGGGCGCGCGGCGATCGTGCTGCTGGCATGGAGCATCGCCGCGGTGGCGCTGATCGCGCTGCTGATCGGCTATGTCGGCTTCGGGCTGGTGCTGGTGCAGATGGTCGCGTGGACCGTCGTGCTGGGGTCCGCCGCCTATCTGGCGCTGACCGCGATCGACGATGTCGCGACCTCGCTGTTCGAGCGGTCCAGCCGCCTCGGCATCGCGGTGACGCGCGGGCTGGGGGTGCGCGGCGGGACGATCGACCAGTTCGGGGTGCTGCTGTCGGGGGTGCTGCGGCTGCTGGTGGCGGTGATCGCGCTGGGGCTGTGGGTGGCACCCTTCGGCGGGGGCAGCGGGGTCGCCAACGTCTTCGCGCGGCTGGGCGACCTGGCGCGCGGCGTCGAGATCGGCGGGGTCGCGATCTCGCCCGGCGCGATATTGCGCAGCATCGCGGTGCTGGCGATCGGCCTTGCGCTGGTGCGCGGGTTCATGCGCTGGCTGGAGGAACGCTATCTGCCCGCCACCGACCTCGACGGGTCGGGGCGCAATTCGGTCAGCCTGGTTGCCCGCTATGTCGGCATCGCGCTGGCGGTGATCTGGGCGCTGGCCTCGCTCGGCATCGGCGTGGAGCGGATCGCGCTGCTGCTGTCCGCGCTGTCGGTCGGCATCGGGTTCGGCCTTCAGGCGATCACGCAGAATTTCGTGTCGGGCCTGATCCTGCTGGCCGAGCGCCCGATCAAGATCGGCGACCTGATCCGCGTCGGCACCGACGAGGGCGACGTGAAGCGCATCAGCGTGCGGTCGACCGAGATCACGCTGGCCGATCATTCGACGCTGATCGTGCCCAATTCCGAACTCATCACCAAGAGCGTGCTGAACAAGACGCTGGCCAGCCCGCTGGGGCGCATCCAGATCCAGTTCTCGGTCCCGCTCGGCACCGATGCGTCGCAAGTGCGCGACATCGTGCTCGACGCCTTTGCGCAGGAGGCCGCGATCCTCGACGATCCCGCGCCCGCCGCCTTCGTCGATTCGATCGTCGACGGCCGAATCGCGTTCAACTGCTTCGCGCATGTCGCATCCCCGCGTGCGGCCTATGGCGCGCGTAGCAACATCCTGCTGACGCTGCTCGCCCGGTTCCGCGACGAGGGGATCGAGATGGGCACGCTGCCGCAGCGGCTGGAGCTGGTTTCGCCCTTGCCCGCGCCCGGCAGCGACGGCACAGCGGCCCCATGATCCTGCTGACCGACGCGCCCGCCGACCTGCCCTGCCCCGACGGCGGAGTGATGCGCACCCATGTCTTCCGCCCGGCGGCCGAGGGGCGGTTTCCGGGCGTGGTGCTCTATTCGGAAATCTATCAGGTGACCGGGCCGATCCGGCGGCTGGCGGCGTTCCTCGCCGGGCACGGCTATGTCGTGGCGGTGCCCGAGGTCTATCACGAATATGAAGCGCCGGGCACGGTGCTCGCCTATGATCCGGTGGGCACCGACCGGGGCAATGCGCTGAAGTTCGCGAAGCCGGTCGCGGCGTTCGATGCCGATGCGGGGCGGGTGATCGACTGGCTGGTACAGCACCCGGCATGCACCGGCGCGATCGGGGTGGCGGGGGTGTGTCTGGGCGGGCATCTCGCGTACCGCGCCGCGCTCGATCCTCGAGTGCGCGCGGCGGCGTGCTTCTATCCGACCGACATCCATTCGGGGACGCTGGGCGAAGGGCGCTGCGACGACAGCCTGTCGCGCATCGGCGAGATCGCGGGCGAGCTGCTGTTCGTCTGGGGGCGGCAGGACCCGCATGTGCCCTATGCGGGACGACAGGCGATCCGCGACGCGCTGGAGGCGGCGGGCAATCGCTACAGCTGGCATGAGGTGAACGCGCAGCATGCGTTCCTGCGCGACGAGGGGCCGCGCTACGATCCGGCGCTGTTCGTGAGTGCGACCGGGTGGATGCTGGCGCTGTTCGGGCGGTTGCTGACGCAAAGTTGACTCGCTGTACCTGTCCCCTCCCTGGAAGGGAGGGGAGTGCCCCCCTACCCAGCGTCGCTGGTTGCGGTTAGGCTTCCGCCGCCGTCCTGAGGGGGAGAAACCGATGCGTCACCTGTCCGCCGCCCTGCTGCCCGCGCTGCTGTTTGCCGCACCCGTGTCCGCGCAGACGACTCCCGGCGGGCGCGAGGCGCTGGCGCTGCTTCAGAAGGGCATCGGATTCCGCACGGTGCAGGGTGCGGGACAGGTGCCCGCCTATGCCGGGTATCTGAAGGAACGGCTGGTCTCCGCGGGCTTTCCGGCGGACACGATCGCGTTCGAGAAGCTGGGCGAGACCGGATACCTGACCCTGCGCTACGCCGGGCGCGACCGGGTGGCCAAGCCGGTCGTGCTGCTGGGCCATATGGACGTCGTCGCCGCCGATCCGGCGGACTGGACGCGCGATCCGTTCACCGCGGTGGTCGAGAACGGCTATGTCTATGGCCGCGGCGCGCTCGACAACAAGGCCGACGTATCGATCCTCGTCGCCACGCTGATGCAGCTCAGGCGCAGCGGATGGGTGCCGCCGCGCGACGTGATCCTGCTGCTGACCGGCGACGAGGAGACGGAGATGCAGACCGCACGCGCCGCCGCCGAACGGTTCAGGGACGCCGCGCTGGTGCTCAACGCCGATGCGGGCGGCGGCACGCTGTCGGAGGACGGCAAGCCCATCGTCTATGGCCTGCAGGCGGCGGAGAAAGTCTATGGCGACTATCGCCTGACCCTGACCGACGCGGGCGGCCATTCGAGCCGCCCGTCGCCGACCAATCCGATCGCGACGATGGCGGCGGCGGTCGGGCGGATCGCCGCATACCGCTTTCCCGCGCAGCAGAACCCGATCACCAAGGCGTATCTGAGCGGCAGCGCGGCGCAATATCCGGGCGAGGTGGGCGCGGCGATGCGCGCCTTCGCCGCGAACCCGAACGACACCGCCGCCGCCGACCTGCTGTCGAGCAAGCCGGAATTCGTCGGGCAGGTGCGCACTACCTGCGTCCCCACCCAGTTCAACGGCGGCCATGCCCCCAACGCCCTGCCGCAGCGGGTGGTGGTCAACATCAACTGCCGCATCTTTCCCGGCACGCCGCGCGCGGCGGTGCAGGCGAAGCTGGCCGAGCTGATCGCCGATCCGAAGATCAGGCTGGAACTGATCGACAACGGCACGATCGAGGCGGGGGCATCGCCGCTCGACCCGAAGGTGCTGGCCGCGGTCAAGGCGGCGGTGGCGAAGCGCGCGCCGGGCATCCCGGTCATTCCGGCGATGGAGGCGGGCGCGACCGATTCGATGCACTTCCGCGCGCGCGGCATCCCCAGCTTCGGCGTCGGCAGCGTGTTCATGAAGCCGTCGGACGAATTCGCGCACGGCCTGAACGAACGGCTGCCGGTGGCGGCGTTCGACGCGGGGGTGGCGTGGTGGGAGGCGTTGCTCAAGGCGCTGGCGTGAGGGGGGCGTTTCCACCCCTCGTCACTCCCGCGCAGGCGGGAGGCCATGGCCGCCGACGTTGCGCGTCTATCGTAGGCGGCAGCGTGTATGGATTCCCGCCTGCGCGGGAGTGACGATGTGCCGGGATGCATGGTTCACCCGCCCTCGCTCCCCAGATAGGCGATGATATCCGCGCGGGTCAGCGGATCGGGAACCCCTGCGAATGCCATGCGCGTGCCCGGCACCATCCGTGCCGGGTTCGCGAGCCAGGCGTCCATCGTCCCTGCGTCCCACCGCCCGCCGTGCGCGATCAGCGCCTGGGTATAGCCGAAGCGCGGGTCGGCGGCGACCGCGCGGCCCATCACGCCGTGCAGGTTCGGACCGGCCAGCGCCTGCCCGCCCCTGCCGATGGTATGGCATTGCCCGCACTGGCCGAAGGCGCGCCGCCCGGCATCGACGCTGGCGACGCGCAGCAGCGCATCGAGACGGGGGTTCGGCCCGGCCTGCGCCAGCCGCGCCGCGCGGTCGTCGCTCCCGCCGCAGCCGCCGAGCAGCAGCAGCAGGCCGGGCCACGCCGCCCTCACTTCGCCGCCCGGAGCGTCTCCCACGCCACCCGCTGCAACGCGACGGCGGTGGCGGGGGCGAGGCCGAGATCGGCGGCGGCGCGCTCCTTCGCGCCCAGCCTGCGCACGTCATGGCCGGTCACGCGCCCGAAGATGGTCAGCGCCTCCAGATAATAGCCCGCCGTGCTGCCGTGATAGCGATCCTCGGCCCATAGCGTCACCGTGCCCGGATCGATGCCGTCATAGGGGTTAGCATCGGCCACCCCTTGCGCGATCGCCCGGTTCCACGCGAGGCCGACCGGCACGATCGCGCCGACCCCCGGCGCGCGCGCCTTCGCCACCCGGTTGGCCGCGGCCAGATCCTCGGCCATGCGCGCGATCGGCTTGCCGGACCAGCGGCTGCCGGGGCGATAGGTCAGGTCGGCGCGCGACCAGGTGCTGACCAGCGCCACCCGTACCTTCGGGTTGCGCGCGCGGAACAGCGCGGCGAGCTTCGCGGCGGCGGCGGCGTGGCGCGTCGGATCGCCCGGCCGTTCGGCATCGAGCGTCGAATAGCCCTGCAACGTCACCACGTCCCACCGCCGGTCGAGCAGCGTGCGCCGGTTCGCATAATGGAACGCAAGATCCTTGCCCGGCGAGGTTTCGAGATACACGCGCCAGTCGAGCCCCGCCTGCCGCGCGAAGGCGGCGAACAGCGCGGGCACCCCGCCGATCCCCTCCCCGTTCAGGTCGGTGACGCTGTCGGGGCGATAGCGCTCGACCGGCGACCCCGCGCCGAAGGTGAAGCTGTTGCCGACGAACAGGATGTCGCGCGCAGCGGCGGGCAGCGCCGCGCCGGTAAGGGCGAAGGCGAGGACGGGGGCGAGCAGGAAACGGACCATGCCCCCTCCTACCCGCATCCGCGCCGCCGCGTCACGCGATCTCGGTTGCTGCTGCTGAGGCGGCGGCGACGGCGACGGCGGCGAACTCGACGCGCAGATCCTCGATCGTCGCGGCCAGATGGCCCTTCAGCATCGCGCGCACCGCCACCCCGTCGCGCGCCAGCCACGCATCGAGCAGCAGCTTGTGTTCGACATGCGCCCGGTCGCCGCGTCCGGCGGGGCGCAGATGCGCGACGACATAGCGTTCGGCCAGCACCGACAGCCGCGCGACCAGCTGCACCGTCACCTCGCGGCCCGGCGCCGCGACCAGCGCGGCATGGAACGCGCGGTTGCATGCCGCCGCCTCGACCAGATCGCGTGCCATCGCCGCGTCGAGCCGCTCGAACGCGAGGACCAGCGCGGCCCGATGCGCGTCATCGGCACGGATCGCGGCATGGGCGGCGGCATCCGGCTCGATCGCGATGCGCAGGTCGTAGATTTCCTCGGCATGGTCGGCCGACATCGGCCGCACGGTATAGCCGCGATTGGCCAGTCCCGCGATCAGCCCTTCCTGCTCCAGCCGGGCCAGCGCCTCGCGCAGCGGAATCTTGCTGACCCCCAGTTCGGCGGCCAGCGCGTCCTGCCGGATCGGCAGGCGTTCGGGCAATGCGCCGCTGACGATACGCTCGCGCACGATCTCGAACACGCGGTCGGACAGGGTGCGGGCGGGTACGGTCACGCGGCATTCCCCGGCGGAAACGGTCGCGGACGATGGGCAGGCATAGGCATATATATGACTTGTTTCAGAAGGTTGCCGCCGGATCAATCGGTTTATGATACCGCTATCGTTTGCACCGCACGCCGCGTCCGGTCGCATCGCCGCTTGCGGGACAGGGGCCGGGCGTGGGACTGGACGGGCGATGTCATCGCTCGTTCGCCGCTTCGCCCTGCTCGCGCCGCTGCTGCTGGCCGCCTGTATCGGCGGGAGCGGACGCGACGATCCGCCGCCCTCCGCGCCGATCCGGCCCCGCCCCTCCGGGCCGGTCACGCTGCGGGGCGAGACGCCGCGCGACACCCGCCAGTGCTTCGCCGACCTTTCGGCGGCGGGCGTGCGCTTCAGCCCGTTGCCCGACCGCGACTATGGCTCGGGCTGCGTCGTGCTGGGGGCGGTGCAGCTGCTCGACATCGGCGTGCCGGTTGCGGGTCTGAAGGCGATCCGCTGTCCTGCCGCGCGGGCGATGATCGGCTGGATCAGCTATGGCATCCGCCCGGCGGCGCGACAGATCCTCGGCAGCGACGTGGTGAAGATCGACAGCTTCGGCACCTATGCCTGTCGCGGCATCGTCGGTGCCGGGAACGCCGCCGCCGGGCGGGTGTCGCAGCACGGCCTTGCCAATGCGGTCGACATCGCCGCCTTCGTGCTGGCCGACGGGCGGCGCATCTCGGTGCAGCGCGACTGGAACGGCAGCGATCCCGCCGCGCGCGAATTCCTGCGCACCGTCCACCGCTCCGCATGCCGGCGGTTCGTCACCACGCTCGGCCCCGACTACAATGCCGCGCACTACAACCACTTCCACCTCGACATGGGCGGGCGGCCGTTGTGCCGCTGAGCGATGCCGCCGATCCAAGGCGCTTGCCGGGGGGCGGCGCGGCGGATACACCTCGTCCGCCTATGACCGACACCAAAGTCCCGTCCCGCGTGTTCCGCGGGGCCAAGCAGGAGGCCGAAGCCGCGCGCGCGCAGCTGGCCACCCCCCAGACCGAGCACCCCGCCTATCGCCTGGCGTTTCAGGACATGGAGTTCCTGCTGCGCGAGGACCTGCGCCCGGTGCGATTCCAGCTCGAGCTGCTGAAGCCCTCGCTGCTGCTCGACGAGGCGAACATCGCCTCGACCTTCGTCATCTATGGCTCGGCGCGCATCCCGGAGCCGGAAAAGGCCGAGGTGCTGCTCGATCTCGCGCAGGACGACGCATCGCGCGCGATCGCCGAGCGGGTGATCGCCAAGGCGCATTATTACGACGTGGCGCGCGAGCTGGCGTTCCATGCCAGCCAGTTTCCGAACGACGTCAACGGCAAGCGCCACTTCGTCGTATGCTCGGGCGGCGGCCCGTCGATCATGGAGGCGGCGAACCGCGGCGCGAACGAGGCCGGGGCCGAATCGATCGGGCTCAACATCGTCCTGCCGCACGAACAGGCGCCCAATCCGTATGTCACCCCGGCGCTGTCGATGCAGTTCCATTATTTCGCGCTGCGCAAGATGCACTTCCTGCTGCGCGCGCGGGCGGTGGCGGTGTTCCCCGGCGGCTTCGGCACGTTCGACGAGAGCTTCGAGCTGCTCACCCTGATCCAGACCGGCAAGATCGATCCGATCCCGGTGCTGTTCTACGGCCGCGAATTCTGGGAGCGGGTGGTCAACTGGGACGCGCTGGTCGAGGAGGGCGTAATCTCGCCGCGCGACCTCGACCTCATCACCTTCGTCGAAACCGCCGAAGAGGGGTGGGACGTGGTGAAGCGCTTCTACGCCGACCGGAAATAGGGGGCGGACAGGGCGAACCGACCCGCTCCGTTCGTCCCGGGCGAAGTCGAGGGACGTGCCGCAGGCGTTGCGTGCGGTGTCTCGACCATGCTCGACACGAACGGTGGCGCATAGTGCGCGGGGTAGTCGAAGAACGCGCCGGGACCGATCGACCTGCGGCGCGCCGGCACGCCACCAATCCTGCCGATCTTCGTCGCTCCCGCGCAGGCGGGAGCCCATATGCGCCGACGTCGCGGTTCCTTCGCAAACCGCCGCGTGTATGGATTCCCGCCTGCGCGGGAATGGCGGAGATGATCGGCAGCGACCGGATATCGACCCGCGGTTGCCTGCCGCAACGGCTGCCGCGCCGCCGCTCGCAACCGTTACCCCCGAACGCAAACAGGCCGGGCAGCCCCCGAAGGAACGCCCGGCCCGTCCGTCACGCCGACCGGCGCGAACCTCAGAGCTTGTTGAGGTTCACCGCCGCATGCTTGCCGCGACGATCGACTTCCAGCTCGAATTCGAGCCGGTCGCCTTCGTTCAGCGTCGGCAGGCCCGCACGCTCGACAGCCGAGATGTGCACGAACGCATCGGGCTGTCCGTCGTCGCGCTGGATGAAGCCGAAGCCCTTCATCGCGTTGAAGAACTTGACCACGCCGGTCGCACGCTCGCCGGTCAGCTGGCGCTGCGGACCGCCCATGCCGCCGCCGCGCGCCTCGCGCGGTTCACGCGGCGCGCCGCCGCCGGTGACGGGGAGCGGTTCGCCGTCGATCTTCAGGTCGGTCGCCGAGATGCGCCCGCCGCGATCGACGAGGGTGAAGCCCATCGGCTGGCCTTCGGCGAGCGAGGTGAGCCCCGCCTGCTCGACCGCCGAGATGTGCACGAACACGTCCTCGCCGCCGTCATCGCGCACGACGAAGCCGAAGCCCTTCTGCGCGTTGAAGAACTTGACCACGCCGGTCGCCTCGCCGACGACCTGCGGCGGCATGCCGCGGCCACCGCCGCCGCCGCCACCGAAGCCGCCACCGCCGCCGCCGCGGTAGCCACCGCCGCCGCCACCGAAGCCGCCACCGCCGCCGAAGCCGCCGCCACGATCGCCGTAGCCACCACCACCGCCGCCGAAGCCGCCGCCGCCGAAGCCGCCACGGTCGCCGCCGCCATATCCGCCGCCGAAACCGCCGCGGTCGCCGCCGAAGCCGCCGCCGAAGCCGCCTTCGTCACCAAAACCGTCGCGCTTGTCCCTGCCGCGCCCACCGCGCTCGCCGCGCCGTCCTCGATCGAAACTCATTGCCCTGTTCGTCTTCCCGGTTCGCCCAACTTCATTCTAAACCCAAGCGCCGAGCGAAAAACGCAGGTGTCCGGGCACCGCCAAACCGGGTGCCGCATTCCTGCCATAGCTCAAAAGTCGGATGCGCCCAAAGCGTTTTCGCCGCGGCAATCGTTGCGCGCATCGCGTTTCCGGCACGAGTTGTGGCGCGAACGGCACAGAATCGCCCTCCGGTCGACGCATTCCGTGCTTTCGTCCGCCCCGTCCCGCGCGAACCGAATCGGCAACAGCGCCATTGAGCCCGACCCGCGAAGCGGCTACGCGCTTGGCGATGACCGTCCATTTCCATGAAGAAGACCTGCCCGAGGGCGTGTTCGCGCCCGGTGCCGACATCGCCGTCGATACCGAGACGATGGGCCTGATCACCCCGCGCGACCGGTTGTGCGTCGTCCAGCTGTCCGACGGCGGCGAGGATCAGCATCTGGTGCGCTTCAACCCCGGCAGCGGCTATGCCGCGCCCAATCTGAAGGCGGTGCTGGCCGATCCGGCACGGGTGAAGCTCTATCACTTCGGCCGGTTCGATCTGGCGGCGATCCGATATTATCTGGGCGTCACGGCCGGGCCGGTGTTCTGCACCAAGATCGCCTCGCGCCTTGTCCGCACCTATACCGACCGGCATGGCCTCAAGGAACTGGTGCGCGAACTGCTGGGGCAGGACATCTCCAAGCAGCAGCAGTCGTCCGACTGGGGCGGCCCCGTTCTCTCCGACGCGCAGCGCGACTATGCCGCCTCCGACGTGCGCTTCCTCCATGCGCTGCGTGCCGAATTGTCGAAGCGGCTGGCGCGCGAGGGGCGGACCGAACTGGCGCAGGCGTGCTTCGATTTCCTGCCCGCGCGCGCCGCGCTCGACATCGCGGGCTGGCCGGAGACGGACATCTTCGCGCATGTCTGAGATCGCGCGCCTGGAGCGGAGCCGGCGGCAGCGCCGCGCCGCGCCGGGCAGCGCGCACGACCGGCTGATCGCGTTCCTGATGGTCGCGCTGCCGATCGGGATCGGGGTGCTGGCCGCCTTCCTCGTGATGGCCCCGCTGTTCATGCGCGGCGACACCAGCTTCGTGCTCGACAAGAACAAGGTGGCGGTGGCGCAGGAACGCATGCGGCTGCGCCAGGCCGAATATCGCGGACAGGATGCCAAGGGCCAGCCCTTCGTGCTCGATGCGGGGGCGGCGGTGCAGAAGAGCTCGGCCGAACCGGTGGTGCAGTTGCAGGCGCTGGCCGCCGCGATCCGCCTGCCCGACGGCCCGGCGCGCCTCACCGCGCCGCGCGGGCGCTATGACATGACCCGCGAACAGGTCGACGTGCTGGGCCCGATCCAGTTCCGCGCGGCGGACGGCTATGCGCTCGACACCCGCGACGCGACGGTCGATCTCAAGACCCGCCGGTTGCAGAGCGGCAGCGCGGTCAGCGGCACGACCCGCATGGGCAATTTCAGCGGCGACCGGCTCGATGCCGATCTCGAGGCGCGCACCGTGCGACTGACCGGCAATGCCCGCTTGCGTATCGACCCGACACGCACGAAATAGCCGCGATGATTCGCGCCGCGCTCCTCGCCCTCGCCGCCACCGCCGCCGTGACGGGCACCGCCGTTGTGGCGCAGTCGCGGCACGATTCGAACGCGCCGATCGATTTCTCGGCCAATGCCATCGAGTTGCAGGACAAGGCGAACCGCGCGGTGCTGACCGGCGGCGTCACCATCCGCCAGTCGACGATGACGATGACCGCCGACCGCGTGACCGTCGCCTATACCGGCCAGGTGACCGAGGGCGCCTCGCCCCAGGCGTCGCGGATGGACGCGACCGGCAACGTCGTCGTCACCCGCCCGGACCAGACGGCGCGCTCGCGCTATGCCGTCTATGACGTCAACGCGCGCGTCGTCACGATGATCGGCGGGGTGCGGCTGACGCAGGGGGCGAACACGCTGACCGGCGGGCGGCTGTCGATCGACCTCGACACCGGCCGCGCGACGATCGACGGATCGGGCGTCGGCGCGACCACCACGCCCGGCGGCACGGTGACGCAGGGCGGCGGGCGCGTGACCGGACGGTTCAGCGTGCCCAGGCGCAACTGACCGCGCTTTCGGCACGGCGCATGCGCGTGCGATCTTTCCTTTCACGCGCCGTTCATGCAATAATCCTGCCAAACAGCCGGGGTTGATCGATCGATCGCCCGTCGGTGCGATCAGGACGTTGCCGATGACCGACACGACGCTTCTCGACCCCCCGCCCGGCGCGACGCCGGTGCACGAACCGCCGACGAACACCGGCCTGTCGGTCGTGTCGATCGCCAAATCCTATGACAAGCGGGTCGTGCTGTCCGACGTGTCGATGTCGGTCGGGCGCGGCGAGGTGGTCGGGCTGCTCGGTCCCAACGGCGCGGGCAAGACCACCAGCTTCTATTCGGCGATGGGGCTGGTGAAGCCCGATGCGGGCCGCATCCTGCTCGACGGCGAGGATATCACCGCGCTGCCGATGTATCGCCGCGCGATCCTCGGCCTCGGCTATCTGCCGCAGGAAACCTCGATCTTCCGCGGGCTGTCGGTCGAGAAGAACATCCTCGCCGTGCTCGAACTGGCCGAGCCGGACAAGGCGGCGCGGCAGCGGCGGCTCGACCAGCTGCTCGACGAATTCGGCCTGACCCGGCTGCGCACCGCCGCCGCCATGGCGCTGTCGGGCGGCGAGCGGCGGCGGGCGGAGATCGCGCGCGCGCTGGCGGCGAACCCGACGATCATCCTGCTCGACGAACCGTTCGCGGGGATCGATCCGATCTCGATCGCCGACATCCGCGACCTCGTGATCCAGCTCAAGTCGCGCGGGATCGGCGTACTCATCACCGACCATAATGTCCGCGAAACGCTGGAGATCGTCGACCGGGCGTACATCATCTACGACGGGCGGGTACTGTTCGCCGGATCGCCCGCCGAACTGGTCGCGGACGCCAATGTCCGCCGCCTGTATCTGGGCGAGGGCTTCGAGCTCTAACCGCGATGAGCCTCGCCCCGCGCCTCGATCTCCGCCAGTCGCAATCGCTGGTGATGACGCCGCAGCTGCAGCAGGCGATCCGCCTGCTCGCGCTGTCGAACCTCGAGGTCGAGGGGTTCATCGCCGAGGAGATCGAGAAGAACCCGCTGCTCGATTCCGGCAGCGGCGACGACGACGGCGCGCCGTTCGAGGTGCCCGAAGCACCGGCGTCGGGCGAACCGGCGGGGTCGGACGAACTGCTGATGACCGGCGGCGCGGGCGGCGAGACGCTCGACATCGATCCGGGCGACACCTTCCACCATGACAGCCCGTCGGACGGCGTGGGCTCGCTCGACGGATCGCTCGGCCTGTCCGCCACCGGCAGCGGCGGGTATGACGAGGCACCGGACCTCGATTCCCTTGCGGGCGACGACGTGTCGCTCGCCGACCATCTGCTGCAACAGGCAGGGGCGAGCGTTGCGGGCGCCGACCTGTTCATCGCCAGCGCGATCATCGACCAGATCGACGAATGCGGCTATCTGTCCGGCTCGCTGCTCGACATCGCGACGCGGCTCGGCGTGCCGCTGGCGCGGGTGGAAGCGGTGCTCTCGATCGTCCAGACCTTCGACCCCAGCGGCGTCGGCGCGCGCAGCCTTGCCGAATGCCTGACGATCCAGGCGAAGGAGGCCGATCGCTACGATCCGTGCATGGCGCGGCTGATCGACAATCTCGATCTCGTCGCGCGCGGTGCGCTGCCGCAGCTGCGCCGCGTCTGCGACGTCGACGACGAGGATCTGGCCGACATGATCCGCGAACTGCGCGGCTATGATCCCAAGCCCGGCTGCCGCTTCGGCGGCGAGCGCACGCAATCGGTGGTCCCCGACCTGTTCGTCGCCCCCCGCGGCGACGGCTGGGCGGTCGAGATCAACGGCGCGACGCTGCCGCGCGTGCTGGTCAACCGCGGCTATTATGCCGAACTGTCGGCCAACGGCACCAAGGCGTCGAAGGCGTGGCTGTCCGACTGTCTCGCCAGCGCCAACTGGCTGGTCAAGGCACTCGACCAGCGGCAGCGCACCATCCTGAAGGTCGCGACCGAACTGGTGAAGCAGCAGGAAGGCTTCTTCCGCCACGGCGTCGCCCATCTGCGCCCGCTGACGCTGGCCAGGGTGGCGGAGGCGATCGAGATGCACGAATCGACCGTCAGCCGCGTGACCTCGAACAAATATCTGTCGTGCCCGCGCGGGCTGTTCGAGCTGAAATATTTCTTCACCTCGGCGATCCAGTCCGCCGACGGGGGCGAGGCGGTGTCGGCGCTGGCGGTCAAGGACGCGATCCGCAGCCTGATCGCCGCCGAAGACCCCAGGAAGATCCTGTCCGACGACACGCTGGTCGAACTGCTCCAGGCCAAGGGCTTCGACATCGCGCGGCGGACGGTGGCCAAGTACCGCGAATCGCTCGGCCTCGGATCGTCGGTCCAGCGGCGGCGGCAGAAGGCGCTGGGTGGCTGAGGTGATCGATCGCCGCAGCTTCACCCTCGGGCTGGGGGCGGGCGTGCTGCTGCCCGGCGGTGCCGCGGCGGCGGCGCAGTTCGATCCGGTCGCGCGGCTGCGCGCGATCGAGCGGGCGGCAGGGGTCCGGCTCGGCGCGTTCGTGCTCGATACCGGGACCGGGCGCAGCTTCGGCTGGCGGGCGGACGAACGCTTCTGCCACTGCTCGACGTTCAAGCTGTCGCTCGCCGCGCTGGCCCTGCGCGAGGGCGACGCCGGGCGGCTGAACCTGAACGAGACGCTGTCGTTCGGACGCGCGGACCTCGTCGCCTATGCCCCGGTGGTGGAGGCGAATCTGGCCAAGGGTCGCCTGGCGATCGCGACGCTGGCGGAGGCGGTGCAGGTGACGAGCGACAATGCGGCGGCGAATGTGCTGATGCGGCGGCTGGGCGGGCCGGACGCGCTCACCCGCTTCTGGCGCGGCATCGGCGATAGGGTGAGCCGGATCGACGATTACGAACCGGCGGTCAACGTGATCCCGCCGGGCACGACCGCCAACAGCACCACGCCGCGCGCGATGGCGGGCACGGTGCGGCGGATCGTGCTGGGCGACGTGCTCCGCCCGGCAAGCCGCGACCGGTTGCAGGGATGGATGGCGGCGACGCGCAGCGGGCTCCGGCGCATCCGTGCCGCCGCGCCGCCCGGCTGGCATGGGTTCGACAAGACCGGCACGGGGATGCGGCCGGGCATCGGCAACAAGACCAACGACCTCGCGGTGCTGCTGCCGCCGGGCGGGCGGGCGCCGTTGGTCCTGACCGGCTATGTCGAGAACCCGGTCTTCGCCGAGGACGTGCGCCCCGCCGACGAAGCGGTGCTCAGGATGCTGGGCGAAGTGGCCATCGCATGGGCCGGTCGGACGCGCTGATCGGGCGCCCCTTGCTATCCAACCGGTCAATCCGTTCCGGTTGCAAAATGATTTTCCGAACCTCGCGAATCTGCTATCTGTCCGGAGGGCGTTTTCCGGGTGCCGTTTTGACGAACATCCGGGGAAATCGATCATGCGATCCACGCTCGCCATCGGCGCGATACTGGTCATCCCGACAACCGCAGCTGCACAGACCGCGATGCCGACCGTAGCCGAAGCAGAGGCGGAGGTTCGACGCGCGGCCCGGTTGCTCGAAGCCGCGAAAGCATATGAAGCCGCAGAACGCGACCGTGCTGCCGCCGAAGCCAGAGCCCAGGCAGCGGCCAAGGCCATCCGGACCCTGCGGGGAGACAGTCAGGTCGCAGCCGTTGCCGCCGCCCCCCAACCGGTCCTGACGCCATCTGCGCCGGACCCGTCCGGCATCGCTCCGCCGGCACCCGCCCCGCCCCCGGCACCGCCCGCCCCGTCACCGCCCGCCCCGTCACCGCCCGCCCCGTCACCGCCCGCCCCGTCACCGCCCGCCCCGTCACCGCCCGCCCCGTCACCGCCCCCTGTCGCGTTTACCGCGGCGCCAGCGGGTGTGACGACGACGGTGACTACCAAGCCGGACGGCACGGTGGAAACGAAGGTGGAACCGACATCCCAGAAGGGTTTGGCCAATAGCCAGACGGGGCGTCAGAAATTCGGCGGCATCGATTTCGGAATCGGGATCGCCTTCTCCTACGACCTTGGCAACAATCGGCGGGTCAAGAGCGCCGAGATCGTCGACGGGCTGTTACGGGTAACCCAGACCGAGAATGTCCGCGCACGGCTGATTCTGGAATCCCACTATTTCTTCACGCCGCTATTACCGTTCACGCAGAACTATGCA
Organism: Sphingomonas silueang; assembly: GCF_040049155.1. Taxonomy (NCBI): domain Bacteria; kingdom Pseudomonadati; phylum Pseudomonadota; class Alphaproteobacteria; order Sphingomonadales; family Sphingomonadaceae; genus Sphingomonas; species Sphingomonas silueang. The sequence goes on along the minus strand of NZ_JBDZDK010000010.1, from coordinate 40,929 downwards.
GGGGTGGCATGCTATGCCTATCAAACGGGCAGCGATCCATATGACGACTGCATCGCCAAGCGGAAGAACTTCGGCATCGGTCCGTTCATGGCGATTCAGCCCGGCACGGATAACGTCATCGATGCGATCGGCGCGGGACTGATGTTCGGTTTCCGCCGCCGCGAGGATCAGGGGTCCAGCTTCAATATCGGCATCGGCGTGCTGTATGACGTCGACACCCAGATCCTGGGCGACGGCTTCGTCGAGAACCGGCCGCCGCCGGGCAATGAAACCGAAGTCCGTTTCCGCCGCCAGTCGCAGAGCGGGCTGCTCATCATGACGTCCTATACTTTCTAGCGGCTTGATCACGTCATCACGCTCCAGCATATCGTATCCCCACCGTGCCGACCGATAACGGCATCCCGTTCCTCAACCATGGTCATCACAAACATGCCTTCCGCCACAGCTTCGACGGCGTCTGCGACGGGAACGACATCGAGCACCGGCTGACCAGGGTGAAGCATCCTCGGACCGACGGGCAGAGCCTGCCCCGACGCAGGCCGAAGTGGAGCGGATGAACCGGACGATCGACGACGTCATCTGCAAGGCATGGCAGAACGAGCCCGACCGGTTTACGTCCAACCCGCACCACCCGACACCCGGACCAGGCACCTGACGTATCGGCGGCCCGGAAATGGGCAGCCGGTCAGCGGCGGCGAACGTGCGCTACGCGCCGCTGATCGGCGTTCGGGTCGCTGTCCGACCTCGCGTCCTTGGCGAAAGGCACATGCCGTGCGTCCGTCCAGAGGAACGGGCACCGAAGCGGTCGCTCCGGAACCCGGCCTTTTGCCATGAGGCCACCCTTGCCACGCCTGACCAAATTGAATATTGGACTTACCAGTTAGGGTGAGGACGTCATATGAATCGGCTAGGGCTGCGCTGGTGGATCATCAGTCTCGTGACGATCGGTACCGTCCTCAACTATCTGGCCCGTTCGTCGCTGTCGGTTGCCGCACCGACGCTCAAGCAGCGTTTCGCGATGTCGACGCAGGAGTACAGCTGGGTCGTCGCGTCGTTCCAGGCGGCATATACGGTCATGCAGCCGATCGCCGGCTATGTGCTGGACAGTCTGGGGCTGCGGCTCGGCTTCGCCCTGTTCGCGATCGGCTGGTCGACCGCGAACTGCCTGCATGCCTTCGCCGGCGGCTGGCCCTCGCTTGCCATGTTCCGCGGTCTGCTCGGCCTGACCGAAGCGGCCGCGATCCCGGCGGGCATGAAGGCGGTATCCGACTGGTTTCCGCCGCGCGAGCGCACCGTCGCGACCGGCTGGTTCAACGTCGGCTCCTCGATCGGCGCGATGATTGCGCCGCCGGTCGTCGTATTCTGTATCGCCGTCTGGGGCTGGCAGTCGGCGTTCATGGTCACCGGCGGCGTCGGCTTTCTGTTCGCCGCCGTCTGGTACATCTTCTATCGCAAGCCCGAGGATCATCCCCGCATCTCCGACGAAGAGCGCGCGCTGATCGTCGAGAGTCGACCGGTCGTCGATACCGCCGCCGGCATGTCCAGCCGGGCGATCATGCGCATGCGGCAATTTTGGGCGATCGCGCTTCCCCGCTTCCTCGCCGATCCGGCGTGGCAGACGTTCAACTTCTTCATTCCGCTCTACCTCGTCGAGGCGAAGGGCATGGATCTGAAGAGCGTCGCTGCGTTTGCGTGGCTGCCCTTCCTTGCCGCCGATCTCGGGTCGATCGTGGGGGGCTATTATGCGCCGTGGCTGATGAGGCGGTTCAATGTCCCGCTGATAACGTCGCGCAAGATCGTCGTCGCCAGCGGCTCCGTGTTGATGATCGGCCCGGCGCTGATCGGCCTTACGGTCAGCCCGGCAGTGGCGATCGCCCTGTTCTGCGTCGGCGGCTTCGCGCACCAGATGCTGTCGGGGGCACTCATCACCCTGTCGGCCGACCTGTTCCGGCCCGAAGTCGTCGGGAAGGTTACCGGCATGGCCGGATCGGCCGCGTGGATCGGAGGACTGAGTTTCTCGCTCGTGATCGGATCGCTCGCCGACACGATCGGTTACAATCCCCTGTTCGTCTGCCTCGCCCTCTTCGATCTTCTGGGTACCGCGATCCTATTCTCGCTACTGAAACATGGCGATCCGCAGTCCGGCCCGCCCGTCACGCCCGCCCGGGCGCCGCTATGACTGCGGCAGGCCCACCATCGCCCGTCGAAGCCGCGCCGCAGCGGCGCGAACGCCTGACCCGTAACCATATCTTGTAAGGCCAATTTCGGTGATCTCAACGCATGTCCGACCGGCGGCACAGCCCGTCCTTTCCAAGGCCGATACCCAGAAGATGACCGTGATGACCCAGACGATGCGGTGGTTCGGCCCGAACGACCCCGTATCCCTGGCCGGCATCCGGCAGGCCGGTGCGACCGGTATCGTCACCGCACTCCACGACATTCCCAATGGCGAGGTCTGGCCCGCCGACCGTATCGCGCAGCGCAAGGCCGAGATCGCCGCCGCCGGCCTCGACTGGACCGTCGTCGAGAGCCTGCCGGTAGCCGAGGGGATCAAGACCCGCAGTGCGGATTGGGACCGGCTGATCGGGAATTACTGCGCCAGCCTGACGAACCTCGCCGCCTGCGGCATCGACGTCGTCACCTACAACTTCATGCCGCTGCTCGACTGGACCCGCACCGACCTGGCGTGGGAACTGCCCGACGGGGCGCTCGCGCTGCGCTTCGACCCCATCGACCTCGCGGTCTATGACATCCACATCCTGCTGCGGCCCGGCGCGGTGGACAGCTATGCGGGCGAGGTCGTCGATCGTGCTGCGCGGCGCTTTGCGACGATGGACGACGGCGCCCGCGCGACGCTGGAGGCGACGATCATCGCCGGACTGCCGGGCAGCGAGGAAAGCTTCGACTCGCCGCAATTCCTCGAAAGGATCGGCAGCTATTCCGGCATCGACGCCGACCGGCTGCGCGCGCACCATCACGCCTTCCTTCGCGCGGTCTGCCCGCATGCCGATGCGCTCGGCATCATGCTGGTCGTCCATCCCGACGATCCCCCGTTCTCGATCTTCGGCCTGCCGCGCGTCGTGAGCACCGAGCAGGACCTCGCCGAATTGTTCGCCGCCGTTCCGGCCGGATCGAACGGCCTGTGCTTTTGCAGCGGGTCGCTCGGCGCTCGCGACGACAACGACTTGCCCGCGATGCTGCGCCGCTTCGGCGAGCGTATCGGCTTTCTCCACCTGCGGTCGGTACAGCGTGAAGCCGGTGGTGCCTTTCACGAAGCCGCCCATTTGCGCGGCGACGCCGACATGCCCGCGCTGATGAAGGAAATCTGCGCATTGCAGGCCCGATCGGGCAGATCGATTCCGATGCGACCGGATCACGGGCACCAGATGATGGACGACCTCGGCAAGTCGACGAACCCCGGCTATTCCCTGATCGGACGCATGCGGGGGCTGGCGGAACTGCGCGGCCTCGAGATGGGTATCCTTTCCGGCGCCTGAGTCGGCAGCTTCGCCGGGAGAGCGGCCGATCCGGATGGGTGGCGGCGTGGTTTTCCGGCCCATCGCTCCGCTTGGTTCAGCGACTGCGGACAGCTGTGATCCGCCGCGCGGGAGGACGAGGCGGGACCGGCGACGACACGCCGGCGGGCCGTCTTATCGACCTGCCGTCACGTGTCGAAATAGCGGGCGAGGGCGGGAACGTCGCGATTGACCTCGCGCATCATGGCGGCGAGCGGCGGATAGGGTGCGAAGCCTGTCCCGACGAGGCCCTTGTTCGATCCGCCGTTCCACGGATGCGGGCGTGCCGGTGCGGGCTCGTCCATATAGCGGTGCCAGTGCCAGCCGATACAGACGCCCGCTTCGATCAGGCCCAGGACGAAGTTCTCGTAGAACAGGCCGCGGTCGGCCTGCGTCGCGACCGTCCAGCCCGCGCCACCGCGATTGCTGAGCCCGGCATCCTCGCCCTTGGCGTAGAATTCGGACACCAGCACCGGCCGCCCCGACCAGGCCGACCATCGGCGCATGCGTCCGATGTCCGGCGTCCATTCGTGATAGACGTTGACGGCGACCGCATCGAGGTATCGGCCGCTGGCGCGAAACGCCGTCGCACTGTCCTTCTCGTCACCGTAGAAGCGCGTTCCGAAGATCAGATGGTTGGGATCGTGCCGCCGGATCGCGGTCGTCACGGTCGCATAATAGCGGTCGATGACGTACGCGCGAAACCGGTCCCGCATCTCGCCGTCGATGCGGGCGGGATCGCGACCTGCCAGCCACGCCATGGCGCCGCGGTGCGCCGGATCATCGACCGGCGCGGCAAGGAAATCGTCCAGCATCCTGTCGCCGAGCGGCAGTTCGTTGTCGGTGAAGTAACCGAGCAGCCAGGGATCGTTCGCCCGGTCGGCAAGCCCGGCGGCATGACGATCGCAGAACTCGACGAACCGCGGGTCGAAGACCGGGACGGCATTATGGGCGAAGCCGACATGGCCGGGCTGGGCATGGGTGCCGCCGATGGTCCGTCCGAAAGCAGCCAGGAAGCCGAGGTTGGGGCAATCGGCGATGCGTCCCCCACCCGCGGCCAGCGCCGCCGGGTCGGACCAGGCACCTGCGGTGTTGATGCCGGTCGCGCGCAACAGCGCCAGCGTCTCCGTCGCCCAGGCCGCGTCGCTTCCGAACCGCCTGGCATAGGCCGCCCGGCCCGCCGCGCCACCGCGCCGCGGATCGACGGAATTGATGCCGATGCTCAGGAACCGCCCGCCGTCGGGATCGCGCAGCCACCAGCGTTTGCCGATGCGCTCGACTGCGAAGAAGCTGCTCGTCGTCGTGCGACCGCTACCGAACCCGCCGAACCGGGTGCGCGGCTCGGGCGACCCCGGGCGAAAGCCCGCCAGGTCGCTTGTCCGGCGGGTGGGATGATCCTCCGGGGGCTGCACGAAGGTACTGCCGGTGATGCCCGCGCGGACGTACAGGCGGGGTTTGTCGGTGCCGACCCGCGCCGCCGCCGGCCATGCCAGCACACACGTCCCCGCCGACAGTCGCCGCAGCACGGCGCGGCGGCCGACGCCGTTGCCTGACGCATTCCCGTCCGTCGCTTCGTTTCGCACGCCCATCGTCTAGAAGCCTATATTCAGACCGAGGATGAAGTCCCGCCCGCGGAAGATCACGTCGCGCATCCGGTTGGTGTTGCCGCCGTCGACGAAGGTCGCCGACGCCACCGGATCATCGATCGGACGCTGTTCGTAGAAATAGCTGCGGCGGTATTCGTTGGTGATGTTGCGGGCCTGGGCCAGGAAGGTGACGTTCTTCGCCAGTGCATAGCGCATGTTCAGGTCGAACACCGGTCGCCCTGCGAACCGCACGGTGTTGATGGCCAGCGCCTCGCGGTCATATCCGTCGCTCCGCCAGCGACCGGCAAACCGCAGGCCGAGCGGCCCCTTCTCGTAGAACAGGACCAGGTTCAGCTGGTGGCGCGAGAGGTTCGACAGCGGCTGACGCACACCGCCCCGCGTCCCCACCTCCGGATCGCGTTCGTCGAACACATAGCCCGCGATCGTCCCGTCGGCGTTGAAACGGGTGTAGAGACTGGAATCGTCGATCACTTCGGTAATTCGGCTGTCGATGAACGAATAGTTGGCAAGGATGCCCAACCCGTCGAGCGGCGCGGGCAGCATCGAAAAGGTCGTGGACAGCTGGACCTCCACGCCGTTGACGACCGATTCCGGCGGCTTTTCGTTGACGAACGTGCGCAGTCGCAGCGGCAGCGTGCCGGCCGCGGTTTCGATCGTCGAATTCAGCGGCTGCCCCCCGACGATGATCGAATCGATATTCTTGTGGAAGACCGCGATCGCGGCCAGCGTGTCGCGATTGGGCGACCATTCCAGCGACAGGTCGAGGTTGCTGGCGCGATAGGGCTCGAGCAGCGGGTTGCCGCCGGCGATGGTCAGCACCTGCGGGCCGGTCGGCAACCCGGCATCGTCCAGTTCCTGCTCGACGCCCAGCCGCCGCCCGGGGAACAGATTCTGGAACGGCGGGCGCGCGATGCTGCGCGCCGCACCCAGCCGCAGCCGCAAATCGCCCGTCAGGTCGAACGCGAGGTTTAGGCTGGGCAGCACGTCGGTGAATGCGTTCTGCTGCGACAGGGGTTGCACGGTGTTGTTGTCGACGGCGAAGATCGGCACGCCGCTGTTGCTCTGCGTCAGGCGGAACGTCCCGGTCGATCCGGCGGTGCGCACCCAGGTCTTGACCGCACGGACGCCGACGTTGCCGCGGAAGCGCACTCCGAACAGCCGCCCGGACAGATTGGCCATCGCATATCCGGCCAGGGTTTCCTCGCGGATCACCGACGAGGCGAGCGCATCCGCCGCCGTATTCAGCCGGTCCGGCGCCACGCCGGCCAACGGGCCGTCCAGCACGGCAAAGGGCGACAGCTGGTACCAGCTGCGCGGGATCGGCTGGTCGGCGTCGAAGCGGTCGAACGCATTGGCCGAGATGAACGGAATGCGCAGCGACTGCAACGTCGCGGTCGAGAAGCGCCCCTGGAATGCGGTCGAATTGTAATCGGCGGTGCTGAAACTTTCGCCCTTGCGCCGGTTTTCGTAGCGGGTGCCGAATTCGATGCTCGAAACGATCGGCCAGTCCAGATCGCGCCGTATGTCGAGCCGCCCGGAATAGGATTTGTCCCGGCGCGCACCGCGATCGAGGGCAAGGCCGCGGAACAACAGGGTGGCGGGGTTGGCCGGATCGAAATTCAGATAATCGACGCCGATCGCACCATATTGATTACCCGACGAGATATAGGTCAGCGCCCGCTGCGTGCCCGGGCGGATCGTCGCCTCCGCCGTAAAGCGGTCGAGCCTGACGTTCGAGTAGAAGAGATCGGGCGAGATGGTCCAGTCACCCGACGACCATTTCGCGTTGAGGCCTGCGGTCAGCGTGTCGGTTTCCTCGTTGCGTTCACGCGGCAGGGAGTCGACCTGCACATTGTTGAACAGGACGTTCTGGATGAAGCCCGTGCTGTCCACCGTTCCGGAAATGCCGTCGCCGAAAAAGCTGTTGTACAGTCTGGCCTGCTCGAAATAATTCGTCTCGCGCGCGGCCAGACCGTCGAACTTTATGCTTAGATTGTCGCTCGGCTCATACGTCATCAGCAGCGTGCCGGCGGTGCGCTTCGTCTCGAACGCCTCGATCAGGTAGGACAGGCCGGTCGGCGCGATCAGCGCCTCGTTGTCCTCGAAGGGGTCGGGTGTCCGGGTGTTGGCGTCGTCGTCGAAGATCAGCTGGCCGGTCGGGCCGGTGATCGGCGTGTAACCGGGACGGATGAGGGCACCGTCCAGCACCGGCCGCTGCGCGCTGATCGCAGTCTGCGTGCCCGGCAGCACCTGATGCGAAAAGCCGATGCCGATCCCCAGCTTCCTGCCGAACAGCGCCTGCCGGATCGATCCGTCGACACGGTAGCCTTGCGGATTGAAGCGCGTGATGCCTTCGACGGAATCGTCATATTGATACCGTCCGGTCAGCCGGACGATCGTATCGATCTTGCTGCGCTTCAGGGACGACAGCGGGTCGGCCGTGCTCAACTCGACGGTGCCCGACACGCCGCCCTCGACCATCTTGGCGGTAGGGGTCTTGTAGATGGCGACCCGGCCAAGCAGGGCGCTCGGGAACAGGTTGGTGCGGACGTTGCGGCCCGAACGATCGGACGTCAGCACTCGGCCGTTCAAGGTCGTCAGGCCATATTCCGAACTGAAGCCGCGAACCGACAGCGACTCCGGCTCACCGGTTCCGCCACCCCCCGAGACGCCCGGCAGGCGGATCAGCGCATCGCCGGCATTGAGGTCAGGCAAGTCGCCGATATCTTCCGCCGACAAGGCATCGAGGATGAAGTCGGCCGATTCCTTGACGTTCAGCGCGTCTCGCGTGGCGGCGCGGGTCCCGCGGACGATGATCTCCTCCACCGCTGCCTCGTCCCCGACCTGGTCCGCCGGTGCCGGTTGCGGCGCCGTGTCCTGGGCAAAGGCACCCGTCGCGGTCGCCAGTACGAACACCGAACCCGACCACAGCAGCATCTTTCTGAACTGGACCACCCGTTCCTCCCCTGCTGCTGCCCGGACTTGCTGCCCGGAATGTCATTGTCGCAGCGTATGTCACGAAGATTTATCAGGCCAAAATCACCTGTCAAGGTCAGGCCAATTTCCTTGAGGCAACAAGCCACTCCCGGCTGGATCATGCGACCGCATCGCAACCCGCGGCGGCCAGGAACGGAACCGGACGCCGACCAGGCGGTCAGCGCTCGATCGGCACCTCGAATGGACCGACCGGCAGCCTGTCGTCGTCGTAGAGATTGACGACCGGCGTATTGCCCCATGCATAGCGCACGCGGCTGGCCGGACGGCCGTCGCTCGCCAGGCGGACCGACATGCCCTCCACCGTGGCAGCAGCCCAGCGACAGCTGTCCGGTGCGTCGGCGCAGAGTTCAAAACCGATCGGGCGATCCGAACTCCATGTCCTGAGCGCGCCCGCGACGTCCTGAAAGTGCACGGTCACGCCGCCCGGTGCGAGCGTGGCGTTCCGGACGCGGGGCCCCGTCGGCGTTTCCCGCGTGCCATAGACGAGCGCCCCCGCGGCACGGGCGAGGCGATGGCCGACCTCCTGCTTGTTGGCGGGGTGGATATCCCACCGGTCGCCCAGATCGATGGCGACGACCAGCGCGGCATGCGGATCGCGCGTGGCGACCTGCCGCTGGTCCTCGCGCACCTGCGCCCGGCCGCTGTCGATCGGTTCCGCCGACGGCGCCCCGAAACCGGCAAGGGATACGATGAGGAAGGGCAGGTCCGGCCTCTGGAAATGCGCGCGCCAGCCCCGCATCAGCGCCTCCAGACGTACGTCATAGCCGGTCAGACTGGAATCGGATTCCCCTTGATACCACGCGACGCCGGTCAGCGCGACCGGCCCCAGCGGCGCGACCATCGCGTTGAAGATCGTTCCCAGCCCCGCCCTGCTTTCCCACGGCGTGCGCGGCGGCGAGGCGTGCGCGGGACTGGCGACCGCATATCGCCAGTCCGTGGTCAGCGGCACCGCTCCGCCCGCCGTCGGCACCAACGCCAGGGCATCGGCCGGCCCGAGGAAACCGCCGATGCCAGCCGTGTTCAGCACGCTGACGACGATCTCGTTCGCGCCGGGGCGCAGGACGCCGGGCGGGACCGCATAGTCGCGCCGAACGTCGCCGCCATAGCCTGTGCCGATCGCGACGCCGTTGATCCAGACGACGTCCATGTCCTCGATGCGTCCCAGCGTCAGGCGCGCGGCGCCCTTCGCCTGTTCGGGCGACAGGGTCACCGTTCGGCGGAACCACAGGAGCCCGGCAAAGCCATCGAGCTTCGGGATACCCCAGTCATCCCAGGCACCGACCTGCGGCACCGGCTGCCACGCCAGTCGATCCGGCGCGCGCCATGGCTCCGCCCCGACCGCCTGTCGCGACGTGCGACGCCACCAGTCTTCCCACGTTCCGACGAACCGCACGCCCGCTGCCGCCGCGTCGCGGCGATAGAGGGTCAGCATCGCCGCGCTATCCCCCTCGCCGGGCAGGGCCACCCCCGCCGCCTCCGGCAGCCACGGCCGGATGCGCGTGCCGCCATAGCTCGCATCGATCGCGCCGATCGGGATCTTGCGCGATGTCCGCAGGTCGCGGACCATGTAATAGCAGGCTGCGGAAAAGCCGATGACGCTGTTGCGATCGGCACGCTGCCAGCCCGCGCCGCCGATTCCGGATTGCGGCGTCGCGGCCGATCTCGGCGGGACGGACAGCAGCCGCAACTGCGGGTCGGAGGCCCGATTCAGTTCATTGGGCCAGTTCAGCGAACGCTGCACCGGCAACTCCATGTTCGATTGCCCGGAGCATAGCCAGACGTCGCCGATCAATATGTCCTCGGCCACGGCCTCCGCCTTGACGCCGGTCGCCGTCAGGCGGAACGGCCCACCCGGGGGCATCGCCGGAAGGGTCGCCTGCCACCCGCCGCGATCGTCAGCGCGAACCTGGCGCACCTCCGCGCCGAGACGGACCGATATCCGTTCGCCCGGATCCGCCGTCCCCCGGATCACGATCGGTCGATCGCGCTGAAGCACGGCACCCGACGAAAAGGGGCGCGCCAGCGCCGGATCGGCCGCCGCCGGCCGCGGCAGGGCTGCCGCGCACAGGAAAGCCATCGGTAGCACGATCCGCGCACACGTCAGGGCAGCCATCGCCCGTCCCCTTTCTGATACCGTGATGTTTCGTGACGCCCGCTGCGGGCGTCAGACCGCCCGCGCGGCCATGCGTTCGCGTTGTGCGCGCGCCTCGCTCTTCGCCTGTTCGACCGCGTCGGTTTCCGTGGTCGCAAGCAACAGATCGATCACCCGGTCGAGATGATTGCGCATGGCCTGCCGTGCCGCATTCGGGTCACGCCGCCGCATCGCATCGATGATCAGGCGATGCTCGCGTATCCGCGGCTCCATGCTGCAGCTCTTCGACCGCGAAAAGATCCGCCGCGCCAGCGGCGAGCGATCGCGCATGTCCCAGTACATGTTGACGGTGGCGATCAACACGCCGTTGCCGGTGGCCCGTGCGATCGTCAGGTGAAATTCACGATCGGCCGCCATCGCGAGAACCTCGTCCGGGCCCGCCATGTCGTCCAGCGCACGCTCGAGCGCAGCGAGCCCGTCTTCGTCGATCAGGGTCGTTGCCAGTGCCGCAGCTTCGCCCTCGACGAGGCGCCGGGCCTCGGCGAGTTCAAACGCCCCGACGTCGAGATCCGGGGCGACCTCTCCCGGCAAGCCGATGACATAGATGCCCGAGCCATGGCGCGATTCTATGACGCCCTGCATCTCGAGCGCGATCATCCCTTCGCGCACCGTCGGCCGGCTTACTCCGTACAGCTCGGCAAGCTCGCGCTCGGCCGGCAATCGCTTGCCCACCGGATACTCGCCGCGCACGATCGCCGCGCTGATCTGGTCGCAGACCTGACGATACAGCTTGGCATTCTTTGCAGACGGGCGCGCCACGATAGGTCCGATACTCTGGTCCTGCGCATGGTAGCTTCGCAAGTCGGGCAAGTCCATGACCTTTGGCCTTTCTGAAGCCCATAACGGGTTGCATGCGTTTCCGATCGCCTGTCCCGAACCGATCGAAGCCGGTCCGGCATCCGCGCCGCCCGATGCACATGCGCACCCGACGCCGCGGCGACCCGGCGCGGCTCACCTGACTCCGCTGGCCCGTTCCTGCGCGGACAGGCGGCCATCGCGGTCGGCATCCATCTTGTCGAACCGTGGCATCTCGAACGCCACCGCCTCGTCGATCGTCAGGGTGCCGTCGCCGTTGCCGTCGCGCGCGGCGACCCACGCCTGCGCGAGTTCGAGGGTATTGGCCGAGCCATTGGGCAGCCGCGGGCGGGCCTTCAGTATCTCCTCTGCCGGCAGGACCCCGTTCCGGTCGAGATCCCATTGCTTGTACTTATGCACCTGGCGCGACCGGAACTCGTTGCGCGAGATCGGCTTGTCGGCCTGGGCAAGCACCGGCACGGCGGTCGGCACGCTCACTGCGGATACGAATACAAGGGCGAGCACCTTCATCATTGTTCTCCTGACGTAATGTCGGTCGCAGCGCGATCGGGCGCGGCGGGCCTGCGGCCCCGGTCGAGATCCGCCAGCCACGCGACGAACATCCCGGGCCACGCGGCGGCAGGCAGATCGCGCGGCATCCGCACGCCGAAATTATGTCCGCCGCGCGGGAAGACGTGGAGTTCGACCGGCACGTTCCTGGCGCGCAAGGCCGCGCGCATCGGAATTCCGTTGCGCTCCACATCGACGATCGGGTCGTCGTTGGTCGAAACGATGAATGCCGGTGGCGTGTCGGGCGTGACATTGAGTTGCGGCGAATGTTGCGCCTCCAGCGCCGGTGTCGCCAGCTCTCCCAGCAGTTGCCCGTGCGAACCCGCATTGCCGTCCGACGGCCGCATCCCGATGACGGCGGAAATCAGGCCGACGGCCCAGGGCCGGGCCGACAGGCGATCGGCCGCGTCGATCGGGACATAGACGGACGCGCCATGGCGGGTGAGCAGTTCGGCACAGACGTGCCCGCCCGCCGAAAAGCCGACCGCGGCGATCTTCGCCGGGTCGATCCCGAATCGGGCGGCGTTCGCCCGGATCAACCGTATCGCCCGCTGAGCGTCGGCCAGCGGGACATCGGCCTTACCGGCCCAGCCCTCGCCCGGCAGGCGATAGGTCAGGACGAAGGTGGTGTATCCGCGTTCGGCGAGCCAGCGCGCGGGCTCCAGACCGCCCCGGTCGATCACCAGCGCGCGGTAGCCGCCACCGGGCACGACCATCACGGCCTTGCCGTTCGGCTTGGCCGGACGGAAGACCGACAGCGTCGGCGTCGCGATGCCGCGGATCATTCGATTGGTGATCCCGCTGCCCCGGCTACGATCCTCGGTCGACGGCCTGGGCGCGACCCGGGGCATGCCGGGCGGCGTGCCCGGCCAGAGCGGAATGACCTCTGCCGGTGCACCGGTCGTATAGGGCACGGCCTGAAGGCCCGCGAAGGCCGGTACCGGTGACGTGATCGCCAGGCCCGCGACCACCCAGCCGAGGCAGGCGATGCGGCGGGGGGTGCGCAGCGGCTTGATCATCGGTTCGGTCCTGAAGAAGGCGGAGCGCCGGCAGTCCTCGCCGGCTCGCGCCCGGGCAGATGGCCGGCACGGACGGGCGTGGGGCATGGTCATCGGCGATCCTCCGACCGGGTTCCGCCGACGGGCTCGATCACGATGGTCGACACGATCGCCTCTCCGCGCCTCGGCCTGAACGAGAGGCGCAGCGTGTCCCCGCCCACGGTGGTCACGAAGCTGCGCTCGACTGCCCGGCGCACGCCGCCGGCCGCGCGCGCCACGTCGATGTCGGGCAGGACGACGGCACCGTCCGCCAGCACGTCGAACACGCGCGCGCCCGGCGCCAGATCGTCGGGCTCCGCAAAGCCCAGCGACACCCGGTATCGTCCGGCGGGCAGCGGCAGGACATAGTCGAAACTGCCTTCGCGATACGCTTCGTACCGCCGAGGATCGGGCGCGACGACCGTCAGGACCGGCTGCGGCTTCCACCCCGATTTGTCGACATCGACATCGGCCGTGATGAACGATCGCGACTCCAGCGGATTCAGCCGTTTGCCCTGTCCGCCGACGAAAAATGCGTCCGAGCCGAACCGTTCGGCCGGAGCGCCGTCGATCCCCGTCAGCGTCCCCGCCAGCAGGCGCAGGGTGCGCGGATCGCCATTGAACGACCAGGTGGCGCGATCGACATGCTCGCCATCGGCGAAGCGGGCCTTCGCCTCGACAACGTTGGCACCGGGCCGCAGCTCGACGCCGGGGAAGCGGCACACGCTGTCGACGCACGCCGCCGTCCGCGCAGGGCCTTGCCCGGTCGTCAGCTGTACGCTCGGCGCATTGCTGTAGACGGTCACGTCCATCACGCGATAGGCGCGGTCGCGGTACAGCTTGTCGGTGATGTGGACGACCGGCTGGTCCGACCATGCGGCCTTGTACAGGTAGAAGCTGTCCTTGCGGGTCTTGCGATCGAAACTCACCAGCCCCTTGGTATTCAGGTCGGAACTGTCGCCTTCGTTGCGCAGCGGGTTGGCGAAATCGAACATGTTCCAGACATAGCTGCCCCACAGGAACGGCAACGTCTTGATCTGTTTCCAGGATTCTTCATGGACGGCGTTCTGCACCGCGATCGGCTGCGGACGCCCCTGATTGTCGACGGTCCCGCCGAACGGATTGTCCGTAACCTGACTGAGCGCGCCGCCGGCGCCATATTCGCTGATCGCGATCGGCAGGTCCGGCCGTTCCCGATGGAGCTTGCGCATCCGGCGCCCCAGCCCCTCGGCCTTGCTGGCGTACCCTTCGCCATACCAGCCGAGATATTCGTTGTAACCGGCAAGGTCGGTGACACCGACCAGCGACTCCGTGACCGGGTTCGGTTCGCAACACAGCGCGATGACCGTCGGCCGCGTGCGATCCTCCGCCTTCGCCACGGCGTTGAGCGCGCGCATAAAGTCACGCACCGGCGCTGCCGGGACGATCTTTCGCGCGGCCAGGCGCGTGACCTCGTTGCCGATCGACCACACGGCAACCGACGGATGGTTGTAATTCTGCCGGATCAATTCGCGCAGCTGCTGCTTGCCGCTGTCCAGCGCCTTGTCCGTGGCATCCGGCGCGCCGACAGGAACGTGCGTTTCCAGCAGGCCCAGCTCGGTCCACGATACCAGTCCCGTCCGGTCGGCGATGTCGTGAATGTTTTCCGAATGATTGTAATGGCTGTACCGGACCGTATTGGCGCCGATCTCCGCGATCATCGCCATGTCGCGCCGTTCGTCGTCGGCCGACAGGGCCCAGCCCTTGCCGGCCTCGTCCTGATGCCGGGCCACACCGTGCAGCGGCGTGCGCACGCCATTCAGCCAGAACCCCGTGTCAGCATCGAAGCGCATCGTGCGAAAGCCGAGCGGCTGGAAAAGCCGGTCGCGGGATCGACCGCCCGCATCGTCGATCCGCGTCTCCACGCGGTAGAGATACGGGTCCTTCCGCCCGTTCCACAGCCGCGGACGCACCACGGTCAGCATCGTGATCGCCTCGCCCGTCTGCCCGGATGCGACCGCCACGGCCGTCCGCACGCGCGCGACTTCGCGCCCGGTGGCGTCCAGCACGCGGGTCAGCACCGTCGCCCGCTCCGCCGCCCGGCCTGCATTGGCGATGCGCGTGCGAACGCGGACCTGGCCGGACGCAGCGGTGACGGCCGGCGTGTCGATGTACACGCCCGGTCCGCCCTGATCGGCCAGGTCGATGTGCAACGGATCGACGATCAGCAACCGCACCGGGCGGTAGATGCCGCCGTAGGTCATGAACCCGCCATAGATCGGCTGGACATGCCGCGTCGCGCTGCCCGGCACCGGCCGCGAATTGTCGGCCTTCACGACCAGGATGTTCCCGCCCCCCGGCTTCAGCGCATGCGTGGCGTCGAACCGGAAGCGGGAAAAGGCGCCCTCGTGGCGGCCGAGATGCACGCCGTTCAGCCAGACGTCTGCAACGATGCTGACCGCGTCGAATTCCAGCCATGCCCGGCGACCGTTGAGCGCAGGCGCCGTCAGCGTCGTCCGATACCAGCCGATACCGCGGCGATCGTCGATATCCGGCGTCCGCCGGTCGCCGATATTCCCCATGCGGTTCCAGGTATGCGGCAGCGAAATCCGCTGCCACCCGCGATCCGTCTCCGCCGCCCCCACCGGTGGCACCTCCCGCGCGCCGAACGAGAAGCGCCAGTTCTCGGTCAGGGGCATTACCTGCCGCTGTTGCGCAGCCGCAGGGCGCGGCAACGATGCACTGGTCAGGAGAATCGACAAACCGACGCAGACGCGGGAACCCCATTTCTCGGATAGAATCACGCCGCGCTCTCCTCGCTTTGTGGCGACAGGATAAGAGGCCTGACCAAATCACGCAAGATGTAAAACCACACCTGCAAGGGGAGGGCGCATCGTCGTGGATTGTCGATTGCGTACACGCGCTGGCCGACGATCGCGCGGACGCGGCGCGTTATGCGGTTACCGACCGGCGGTGCACGGGTTCACGAGCAAGCCGTCGAGTGGTTCGAGGGCAGTTGCATGCGCAAGGGGGGGCATGCCCGGGCGCGGCGCTATCCGCGTGCTCATGGAGCGGATAGCCGTTCGGCCGGGTCGCGTCCCACGGTGTGGTGTGGCTGGCGGTCGGCAGCCTGACCCGCCCGGCCTGGCCGGGGATCGCTGCGGCTACGCCGTCTCGGCGGCACCACATGGTGGGACACGACCCGCAACGATCCTCGTCCGTTGCCCGTTACGCCCCCGGATATTTTGCCAGCAGGGCAGTCGCGGCCGTCTTGCCATAGGTGTCATGCGGAGCGTTCAGCAGCGATTGCAGCACCAGACGGGCGTCGCCGCCCCGACCGGCCTTGAGCAGCGCTTCACCCAGCGTCAGGCGGATCGCCTCCGACTGGGGAGACAGCGCCATTGCCTGTGCCAGCATCGCGATCGTTTCCCTTGTGGGCCACGACGGCTCGTTCCTGGACGCCAGCGCCAGACGATAGAGCAGTTCCGCATCGTTGGCGCGATCGTTGACGGCGGCGCGCAGGTCGACACGCGCCTCGCGCCACAATGGTGCGGCGGCGGCGGCGTCCCCGGCGGCGGCGGCCTGCCGCATCCGCGCCCTGCCGCGGATCGCCAGCGCATCGACGTCCCGCTTGCCGTCGGCGAGCAGCGGCGCGAGCGTCGTCACGGCGCGGCCTGCATCGCCGTATTTGGCATCGACCCGCGCCGCCGCCAGCATCGCGAACCGATCCTGCGGATGGTTCGCGGCGACCGCACGGACCTTTTCGACGAACGCCGGGCGATCGGCCTCCGCGACGAAATAGCGGGTCCGGGCATCGAGGAGCCGCAGCGCCGCTTCGCCGCCCTGCAACGATGCGACGGTCGCCGATTGCCCGGCGGGCGGCGTCCACGCGAACCGCTGTACCCTGAGCGGTGCGCGATAATAGCGCATCAGTTCGTCGTTCAGTGTCGGCAGATCGGTACCGAGCGCCTCGGTCAACGACCGCACCGGATCGCCCCCCTTGCCCACCGAAACCAGATAGCGGTTGAACGCGGCGCTGCGCTTCGGGTCCGAAGACAGATAATGGGTCAGCAGCCACGCCTGCCCGTAAAAGGCGTTCCACTTGTCGCGCGCCAGCGTGCCGGTCGTGCTGCGCAACACCTCGTCCCATGGCAGCCAGGTCGCCTTCAGCCGATCGGTCAGGGTCCGGGCGCCATGACCGACGACGATCGCATCGGGATCGATGCGGATGGTCTGGAGATACTGGGCATATCCCTCGATCACCCATCCGGGGTAGCTGGACGGGAAATGCGCCTGCTGGAAATAATGGGTATATTCGTGAAACGCGGTGTCGTCGGCGTCGCTGCCGGTCAACCCTTGCGTCGTCGCCTGTCGCACGCGGTTGTAGCGCACCACCAGCATCGGCTCGTCCCCCGATGCGTCGTAGAAGCCCGCGAACCCGCCGGCGGGCCACAGGGTCTTCATATCGGCTTCGCTCGCCAGCAGATAGACGTGCAGCCGTGCCCCCGGCGGGGCATCGGGCACCCCCAGCAACACGCGCAGGAACGCATCATAGGTCTCGATCTTGCGGGCGAACCCCTCGACCGCGCTGCGCCCGGCGTTGCTGTAGACCTCGAGATGGGGGGTATCGGCGCGCAGCCATTCCTCTGCCGCCGCCGGGGCGGGCAGGACGATCGTCGCGGCGAACATCAGGCTCACCATCCCGGCGCGGCGTCGCAGCGCCTGCCATTCCTTGCCGATCGTCCGGCCCATGACGTCAGAACCCCTTGGTCAGCGCGACGGCGAAGCTGCGACCGATCAGGTCGTAGAACGACAGCGTCGATGCGGTACCCTCGCGATAGCCCTGCCATCCGGTGCCGCCGAACGACACGCGCGGCGGCGGCGAATCCAGCACGTTGCGCACGGTCAGCGACAGGTCGAGATCGTTCAGCACGCGGGTCGACACCGACAGCGCGAAATTGGCGTAGAATTCGTTGATCCGGTCGAACTTCACCGTCTTGCCGGTATCGCGGTACAGGTTGCGGGTCGGCGCCGCGCCGGTGAAATAGTTCTCGTTCGACATCTTGCCGACCAGCTTGCTGCTCAGGCGGATCGTCGTGTTGGTGGCCGGGCGGTACCAGATGCCGACGTTGGCGAGGAAATCGGGCGTGCCCGAATAGCCGAGATAGCTGTCGCGCGGATCGCCCTGGAACGTCGCCGATTCGCTGCGCAGCTGCACGTTCGCCTGCCCGTCGCTGCCGAAGCGGCCGATGCCGGTATTGAAGTCGAGCGTATAGGCGATGTCGAGCCCGTCATACACCTCCTCGCCCGCGTTGATGTAGTTGTCGCGAACCTCGAGGATTTCGCGCGTCGTGGGATCGCGGGTGACGAGGCTGCAGAAACGGTTGCCGGGGAACGGTTCGCGGGTGATGCATTCGCGCGGGATGATCGACGAGCCGAGGCGCGTGACCGAATTCTTGATGTGGATGTAGTAATAGTCGATCGACACGCTGGCGTTGAGCAGCGGTTGCGACAGCACGATCCCGACCGATCGCGCGAACGAGGTTTCGGGACGCAGGCTGGTCGATCCGCCGGTAATGATGTTGGCGTTGCCGCCGAGCGCCAGATAGTCCTGGTTGTTGAACAGTTGCGCGCACCGGCCGCGCTGGGTCTCGGTCAGGAAGGTCGATGCCTTGTAGTTGCCGCAAGGGTCGAGGAACTGCCGCGCGCCGAGCGCCGCCTGGTCCTTCAGGAACAGCTCGTACAGCTTGGGCTGACGGAACGAGGTGCCCTGCGTCGCGCGGAACAGGATCCAGTCGGCCGGGCGCCACGACAGCCCGGTCTTGTAGGTCGCTGCCGACCCGCCGTATTCGAAGCTCGATGCACGCCCCGACAGCGTCAGGTTGAGCGACTGGGCCAGCGGCTTGTCGCGCAGGAGCGGCACGCCCATTTCCCCGTAGACCTCGCGCACGTCGGCGCGGCCCTTCGTCGGCTTGGCCGAGCTGTAATAGGCCATGGCCGTCGTGTCGAAATTCGACGTGTCGCCGGGACGATCGTCGATGGCCTCGCGCCGGAAATGACCGCCGAACGCGAGCTGCACCTCGCCCGCGGGCAGGTCGAACAGCGTGCCGCTGACGCTGCCGTCGATGTACCATTGGTCGTATTTGGTGGTGCCCGCGCTGCGCCCGATCAGGAAGTTGTATTCCTCGGGCGTGAAGCCGGTCTGGTACGCGCGCCAGAAATTGACCCCGCCGCTCGGGCAGCCGGTGATCGACTTCAGCCGCGACGTGTCGCACCCGGACGCGCTGACCGCCGCCGCCATCCGGTCGGCATAGACGAAATTCTGGCTGTATTCGCCGTTCGAGCGCGAGAAATTGCCGTACAGGTCGTAGCGCCAGTCGTTCTCGAACTTGCCGCGCACGCCCATCGTCAGCGTGCCGTAATCGACCTGCTGCTGCGGACGCTGGGCGAACTGCATCAGGATGATCGACGGGGCCGGGCGCAGCGGTTGGCCCTGCTGGTTCACGAATTTCGGATTGTTGGCGACGTTGAACGGGCTGTTCGAGTTCGCGGCGGGCAGGATCGGGGTCTGGAAATAGGTGAGATACTGCTGGCTGGAATCGCGCCGGGTGAACAGCCCCTCGCCATAGAGTTCGGCGGTGTCGCCCAGCTCGACATTGCCCGAGGCGAAGGCCGAATAGCGCCGGCTCGGGCTCTGCATCGCCTGGTCGCCGTTGGCGAGGCCGCCGCTCTCCAGCGGGTAGAAGCCGTTGTAGCGATCGGTCAGCGACTGCGTCGACAGCCGGATGCGGCTGTAGCCGTTCAGGTCGCCGAGCGCGACGGTGCCGACCGTGGCGTCGGACGGGCGCAGATAGCTGGCCGATGATCCGACCACGCTGTTGGTGCCGGTTCCCGCATATTTGTAGAGGTAGCCGAACCCCCAGCATTTGGCGCTGCCGTCGGGGTTGGTGATGTCGGCGCGGGTGCCGTCCTCGTTGAAGACATAATCCTGGTCGCACGCCGTCACCTTGCGCTGGCGCGCCAGCAGCAGCTTGGCCTCGGTATAGCCGATCCCCGCCTGCAGCGCGCCCCGCTCGAACTTGTGCCCGTAGCGCAGCGAGGTGGTGTAATAGTTGCCGCCGCCATGCTGCGACAGGTTGCCGTACAGCTGCACCTTGCCGCCGTCGAAGTCTTCCGACGTGATGATGTTCACCACGCCCGCGACCGCATCCGACCCGTAGATCGACGAGGCGCCGTTGGTCAGCGTCTCGACCCGCGCGACCATCGCGAAGGGCAGCATGGTCAGGTCGAACTGGCTGATCGATCCGCTGGTCCCCGCCGGGCCGATGCGGTGGCCGTTGATGAGGACCAGCGTGCGCGCCGACCCCATGCCGCGCAGGTCGATGGTGGTCGATCCGCCGCCGCCGGTGCCCGGACGGCCGAACGACGAGGACTCGGTCTGCTGGGTGCCGCTGGCGGCGGGGGTTTCCTGCACCATCTGCGTCACGCTGACGAGGCCGCGCTGCACCGCATTCTCGACGGTCAGCACCTGAAGCGGCGACGGCGCCGAGAAGCTGGGGTCGCGCAGCCGCGATCCGGTCACGACGATTTCCTGATCGTCGGTATCGTCCGTGTCCGTCTGCGTCGCGGGGAGGACCGGAACGGTCGCCTTGTCATCCTCGCGCGATTTGCCGTTGCCCTGCGCGAAGACAGGCGCCCCCTGCAACAACGCGACGCACGCCGCACCCAGCAGAAATTTCGATTTCCCCATGAACGATCCCCGGTTTGGTATTTAGTATTCTTTCTATTATCGATCATGCATCAAAAAATTTGATTTGCAACAGGATTGTAATCAATAGACCAAACGTCGGTGGCTTCGCATGATGGGTTGGGATATGCTCGCGTCGATCATCCGGCCGTTGTTGCGGTCATCAGCGGGCAAGCGATTGAAATGAAAGAAGTCGGTTCCGAGGAAATCCCATGGTCGGCGACCGAAAAGCCGACGCTGCCGATCGGCGAGCGCATCAAGGCGCGCCGCAAGACGATGGGATTGACGCTGCAGGAACTGGCGACCCGATCCGGACTGTCGGCACCGTTCATTTCCCAGGCGGAGCGCAACCTGAGCGTGCCGTCGCTGTGGTCGCTACTGGCGCTGGCGAAGGCGATGGACGTCGACATCAGCTATTTCATGACGATCCCGCACAGCGACGCGATCGTCGCGCGCGCCGATCAACCGCGACGGATTCAGGCGGACTCCTCCGTAGTCTACCATAGCCTGTCGTCCGATTTCGAAGGGCGGCGGATGGATGCCATGCTGATCCACATTCCGCCGGGTTATGCGTTCCGCACCGACCAGCGAAACGGGGAAATCTTCCGCTACGTCATCAAGGGCGAACTTCATGCGGTCGCGGGGGATGTGGAAACGATCCTCGGGCCGGGCGACAGCATGCACTTCGATGCCCGCCTGTCGCATTCGATCGCGAACAGGTCCGATGCACCGGCGATCCTGCTCTACACCGGCACCCCCAGCCTGTTCCGACAGGAATAGCGGAGAATAGCATTCGCCGATCAGGCGAAGGATGGCGCGAAACCCGTTTACGCACGTCCGGGGCGCCGTCGGCGCCGACCCATATCCGGATATTGGCGATAGTGGTCGGCCGGTCCCGGTTCGGACGCTTCGTTGATGCCGTTCACGACCGTCTCACCGATACTGCCGGACACGCCGTTGCGACTGCCGCGCGGCAGATCGTCGTCGCGGTGTAACGATACGGGCCTATCCGCTCCGGCGGCATGGCATGGGGTGGACGATCGGGAAGGGTGGCGGCGGCGGTGCTGTCGGCGCTGTCGATCGCCGCGACGCCCGGTCGGGAACCGGCCATCGCATTCGATCTTCCCGCCGGTCCGGCCGGGGCCGGGCTGCGGACCATCGCGCAGCTTGCGGGCGTGCCGCTGGTCGCGCGGCCGGGCGATCTGGTCGGGCGGAACGGTCCCGCCCTGAAGGGGCGGATGCCGCTGCGGACGGCGCTGGAACGCTGGTGCGGCGGTGCGGGGCTCGACTGTCGTCATGGCCCGGACGGTATCGTCGTACGCGCGCGGCATCGCGTGGCGGCAAGGCGGGCGCGGTCGGTCGCACCCCCCGCGACCGTCGATCCGCCGGGATCGCCACCGCCCGACATCGTCGTGACCGGACGGCGGGGGATCACGTCGCGTCCCGCGCAGACCCGCAGCTATTCGGCCACCCACATCGATGCGGCGGCGCTGGCGCGGCGACAGCCCGACGCGCTGGCCGACATGCTCGCCGCCGTGCCGGGCCTCTGGGTCGATCCGTCGGCGGGCACCGCCGCGAACACCGTCCGGGTGCGCGGGCTGCCGCTCGACGGGTATCAGGCACTGGCGGTGCAGGAGGACGGGCTGCCGGTACAGCACGACACGCTGCCATGGAGCGACATCGACCAGTTCGTCCGCCCCGACCTAATGATCGACAGCGCCGATTATGTTCGCGGCGGCCCGTCGTCGATCCATGCCAGCAACGCGCCGGGCGGTATCCTGAACCTGCGCACGCGGTCGCCGGACGCGACCGGCGGCGCCGCGCGGATCACGCTGAGCGATCGCGGGCTGGCGCGCGTCGAGGGCTATCGCAGCGGCGCGATCGGGGCATGGCGCGCGATCGTGGGCGGCGGCGTCACCCGCGATCCCGGCGTGCGGCGGATCGCCGCGACGCTGGGCGGATGGCAGGCACGGGTCCGGGCCGAACGGCCGGTTGGGGGCGACGGGCGCCTGACGCTGAGCGCGCGGATGCTCGACGACGACACGCTGAACATCTCGTCCTTTCCGCTGCGGCGGACCGGGTCGGGCGTCGCGCCGCTGCCGGGGTTCGATCCGCGCCGGGATTCATGGTTCGGACCCGATCTGGCGCAGGTGGCGTTCGCCGCCGCCGGGGTGCGGCCCGTGGCGCGTAACAACCGCAACCGGCTGTTCGCGGCCACGGCGACGCTGGCGATGCCGGTCGGCGAATGGCGCGTGACCGGGCGGCTGCGCGCCCGGCGGTCGCGGACGCACCGCTATGCGATCTCCACCTCGGGGGCACCGGTCCGCGCGCAGGCGGCGATCGACGGGGCGACGCCGCGCCTTGCCGCCGCCTTTCCGACCCTGGCGCAGGTCGCGGTACGGCGCGCGGTGGACGGCAGCGCCTTTGCGCCCCTCGCCGGGAACGACCTGGTCGAGACGGTCAACCCGGTCGCCGCCGACGTCCGCCTGAGCGAGGCGATCGGCGACCTCACCGCCGCGCGGGTGTTCGACCTTGCCGGGCGGCACGACGTGACGCTGGGCCTCTATGGCGTCACCTATCGCTGGCGTTTCGACCGGGCGGTCGCGCGGGCGCTGATCGAGGCGCGTGGACAAGGCCGCCTCCTCGATCTGGTCGCGCTCGACGCCGGTCGGCGGGTCGTCGGCAGCCTGACGGACCGGGGCTTCCTCAGTCGCGGCACCACCCATGAGACGATCGACGCGCGGCAGCGCATGGCTGCGCTCCATGCCGCCGACGAATGGAACCTCACCGAGCGGCTGCGGATCGACACCGGGGTCCGGGTCGAGGCGCTGGCGATCGACGCGATGGTCGGTCAGCCGCGGCGGATCGACGGCGGCGATCCCGCGACATTGGCCGACGATGCGCTGGCGGTACCATCGGGTCGGTCGCGCCCCGCGCAGGCACGGGTCGCGGCGGGCAGCGCAACGGCGGCGCTGCACTGGCGCCCCACCCCCGCCCTCGGCCTGTTCGCCCGCACGACCCGCGCCAGCCGCCTGCCCGATCCGGGGGTGTTCCGCACCGGCCTTGCCGCACCGCGCGCGACCCATGTCGACCAGCGGGAGCTGGGGCTGTTGTGGCGCACCGGCGCGGTATCGCTCGATGCGACCCTCTTCGCCAGCCGCTTCGGGCAGATCGGGCTGGAGACGCTGGCGATCGATCCGCAGACCGGCGCGATCGTGCCCGCCCGGACCGAAGCCTTCGCCCGCACGCTGGGTGTCGAGATCGATGCCCGCTGGCGGGTCGGCTCCGCGCTCGCCGTCGACCTTGCCGCCACCGTGCAGGATCCCCGGCTCGGCGACTATCGCATCGACGAACGGATCGACGGCGTGCCGGTGCGCAGCGACCTGAGCGGTCGGATACCGCGCCGGGTGCCGCGCGCGATGGCGCGACTGTCACTGAGCGGGACGGTGCCGCAGACACCACTGACGCTGGACCTCGACGTTACCGCCATGGGGCGGCGCTTTGCCGATGATGCGAACACGCTGGCGCTCCCGCCCTTCGCGATCCTCGACCTCGGCGTGCGCTGGCAGGTGCGCGACGGGATGACGCTGCGCCTCGCCGCGACCAATGTGCTCGATGCCATCGCCGTCATGCAGGGCGACGCGATCGGCGGCGAGGTGCGTGCGCCCGCCACCCCGGTCTTCGTCGGACGGGCGCAGCAGGGCCGGATCGTCGAGGCGGGCGTCACCTGGCGCTTCTGACCCGGTAGCGGGCGAGTTCGCGTGCCGCGCGCGCCATGTCCGCGCGGAACGCGGGATCGGCGTGCGCGCGCGCGACGATCGCGGCGGCGGCGAGATAGCCGCCCTCCACCGCGCTCCACGAGTGCGATCCGCAGATCCAGCGGCTCTGCCCATAGTCGCGCCCGCGCGCGAGGATCGCGTCCGCCCGGTCGGGCAGCAGCTCGGCCATCAGCAGCGCGAATGCCCAGCCATGCGCGGTATGGCCCGAGGGATAATCGCCGTTCGCCGCCAGCGCGGGCGTGCGCGGTTCGCAGAGCGGCGCGCCGTTGCCCACGAACGGGCGGCGCGACTGCCAGTGCGTCTTGGCCGCGCCGACCGCCGCCGACCGGTCCGCGCCGAAGCGGTCGAGCAGCCGCCGCGTCGCGGGCAACCGTGCCAGATCGAGGCGGAAGCCGAGGGCATCCGCGAAGCGCGCGGGCAGGTCCGACGACACGTCCGCCGCCGCCCGTCGCCAGCGATCGTCGTCCACCGCCCCGCGCTCCTGTGCGAAAACGCGCGCATCGGCCTGCGCCCGCGCGCTGTCCACGGCGGGCGGGCCGGGCAGGATCGTCGTCAGATCGGGTCGTTCGGCGGGTGCCAGATACCCGGACTGGATCACCAGCATCGTCAGCAACATACTACCCGTCATATAATTCTACCCCCGTTCATTACGGGTAGAGATAGCTGCTTCATGTACGGGGACAACATTCAATCATCATATTCCCATCAGGCTTGGGTCACATAACTGAAACAATCGTCACAAAAGTTTTACAAATCTTTTTGTCCCCGCTGACCCCGGCCGATGTTCTTCGCCACCAGTCGTTCGATGACGAGCGATACCGGGGATTATTGGGGAAGTTTCATGACGAGCAACCGTTGGTGGTGGATGGCATCCACCGCCCTGATCCTGTGCGCCCGGCCCGCGTTGGCGCAGACGCAGACTCAGGCACCGACGCCCGCCACCGAGGCCGCCGACGATGGCGAGATCGTCGTCAGCGGCTATCGCACCGGTCTCGAACAGGCGCGCGATATCAAACGCCGCGCGACCGGCATCCAGGATTCGATCGCCGCGACCGACATCGCCGCCTTTCCCGACCTGAACCTCGCCGAAGCGTTGCAGCGCCTGCCCGGCGTCGCGATCAATCGCGAGGCGGGTGAAGGTCGCCGCATCAGCCTGCGCGGGCTCGGCCCCGATTTCGCGCGGGTGCAACTGAACGGCATGGAGGTGCTCGGCAACGTCGACTCCCCGCAGGACAGCCGGGGGCAGACCACCCGCGATCGCGCGTTCGATTTCAACCTGTTCGCCGCCGAACTGTTCAGCCGGGTCGACGTGCGCAAATCCTATAGCGCCGACCAGACCGAAGGCGGGCTGGCCGGTACCGTCGGGCTGTTCGGCGCGCGTCCGTTCGACAACAAGGGCTTCCGCGCCGCGATCGGCGGGCAGCTTGGCACCAACAGTCTGACCGGCGACGTGCAGCCGCGCTTCACGGCGCTCGTGTCGCAGAACTGGGGCGATGTCGGCATTCTGCTGTCCGGCGCCTACAGCCGCCGCCAGACGCGCGAGGAAGGGTTCGACACCTATCGCTGGCGGCTGAACAACGCGACCGGCAGCAACATCTCGAAACTGTCGGCGGAGGATCAGGCGGCGGTCCGTTCGGGCACGCTGCGCTTCGCGCGCGGCAACCGCCTTTCGGTGTGGGACAGCACGCAGGAGCGCATCGGGCTGACCGGGTCGGTCCAGTGGAAGCCGATGGCCGATGCCACGCTGACCCTCGACGCCCTGTACGGTGAATTCAGCGGCGACCGCTTCGAGACCCACCTCGCCTCGCGCGGCGGCGGCGGATCGACGTGGCTGGGCGGCGGCGGCACCTTCGCCGGGGTCACCTATCCCAACTCCACGATCAACGCGCTCCGGTACAACCACCAGCGCGAGGTCGTGTACCTCGACGTCAGCGGTGCCAACACCGCGACCGAGACGCGCACGCAGGAGACGAAGAACGTCTTCCGGCAACTGGTGCTGAGCGGCGATGCCGGGGTCGCGCCGGGGCTGAAGCTGACCGCGCTGGGCGGGGTCGAGCGGTCGCGCTATGCCATTCCCGTCAGCGACAAATTCTACCTCGAAACCTATGGCGACGTGATCTCCGACTATCGCGGCGGCACCTATTCGCTGGTCAACACCTACAAGTACGACACCGCCGACGCCTCGCGCTGGCACGCGCGCAACATCAACATCGGCGCGGCGTACCAGAATTCGGCGTTCGACAATGCGAAGGCCGCGCTGGCATGGGAAGCGCTGCCCGGCGGCACCTTCACCGTCGGCGGCGAATGGCGCCGGTTCGGGAACGACGGCTACGGTCAGGGTGTCGACAACATCCTGCTGCCCGAATTCCGCTCGGGCAAGGTCAGTTCGGACATCGCCGCCTATGCCCGCACCTATCGCGACTATCCGGGGCAGGACTGGACCGTCGTCGATTATGCGAAGGCGTTGCAGACGCTGAACCTCAACCGCAACGACTATCTGACCGCGCGGCTGAACGTGTTCACCGTGGAGGAGCGCACCACCGCCGCCTTCGTCCAGTATGACTGGGACCAGCAGATCGGCAGCGTGCCGTTCCGCGGCAACGCGGGCTTCCGCTATTACCGCACCGGCGTGACCTCGACCGGCGTCGCCAACGTCGGGCAGGTGACGGTGGAGGGCGATTATGACGGCGTCCTGCCCGCGATGAACCTGGTGCTGGAACCGGCGCGCGGGCTGATCGTGCGCGCCGCCGCCGCGCGCAACATCAACCGCCCCGGCCTCGGCACGCTGGCGGTCAACGGCACCGTCGGGCGCGACAACGGCGAAGTCACCGTCTCGATCGGCAACCCGAACCTGCAGCCCTACACGTCCACCGATCTCGACCTGTCGATCGAACGCTATTTCGGCAAGGTCGGCTATGTCGCCGCCGCGCTGTTCCACAAGACGCTCGACGGGTTCATCACCAACCGCACGGTCAACAACGTCCCCTATTCGACGACCGGCCTGCCGACCGGCATCCTGCCGGGGCTGACCGATGCGACCAACGTCACGTCCTTCTCGCGCCCGGTGAACATCGGCAGGACCGACATCACCGGCCTCGAACTGTCGGGACAGAGCGACTTCACCTTCCTACCCGCGCCGTTCGACCGGTTCGGCACGGTGCTCAACCTGACGCTGATCGACAGCACGTTCGACTATGCGACGATCATCCCTGGCAGCACGCGCACCACGCTGGAGGGGCTGAGCCGCGTCAACGCCAACGTGACGCTGTACTATCAGGACGCCCGCTTCAACGCGCGCGTGTCGGGCAATTATCGCAGCCCCTATGTCTTCAGCGCGTCGCCGGTGCAGAGCGCGTTCGGCAAGGATCAGGACGTGACCGGCTATGAAGGCACGCTCTATGTCGACTTCTCGGCCCGCTACAGCATCCTGCGGCGCGTGCAGTTGACCCTTGACGGAATCAACCTGACCGACGTGCGCGAACGGCAGTATTCGGACTCGACGAGGCGGCTGTACGTCTCGACCCATTCGGGCGCGACCGTATTGGGCGGGATCCGCGTCACCTTCTGACCCAAAGGCGGGGTCGCGGCGCATGCGGCGCGACCCCGCCGTTTCAAATTGCCCATGACCTGCGAGGCGATACAAGACCGGCGTGCCGCACGCATCCCGCCACCCCTGTCCCCGATTCCGGCCGTGCCCGCTCTACGGCCGGGGGACGCGCGCGTGAACGACACGGCGACGGCGCTGACGGCGGGCTATGCCCGGCTGCTCGCCTATGCCCGCAAGCGGCTGCGCGATCCCGCACAGGCAGAGGAAGTGGTGCAGGAAACGATGCTGCGCGTCATCGAACAGGATCGGCGTCAGACGATCGAGCAACCGCTGGCCTATGCGTTCCGGGTGACGGATTCGGTCGTCTATGCCACCGCGCGGAGCGGTACCCGCCGGTATGAACCGATCGACCCCGATCTGGCGTGCGACGCACCGCTGCCCGACGCGACGCTCGACTATCGCCAGCGGTTCACCCGGTTCGAGGCGGTGCTGGCCACCCTGCCCCCGCAGCGGCGGACGGTGTTCGTCAAACGCCATGTCGAGGGCAAGTCGCGCGGGGAGATCGCCGAGGAACTCGGACTGGGGATCGAGGCGGTGAAGAAGCATCTCGTCCGCGCCATGATCGACCTTGCCGATGTCGCCGACGTGCTGGACCGGGGACGGTGAGGCGCATGGCCGACGATTCCGTCATCGCCGAGGCCGCCGACCGGGCCGAGCGTGTCGAGCAACTGGACGCCGCCGGTCGGGCCGAGCTGCACGCATGGCTGGCCCGATCGCCCGCGCATGTCGCGGCGTTCGACCGGTTCCGCCGGTTGCTGGCCGATCCCGCGCTGTTCGATGCCGCCGCGTGCGAACCCGCCCCGCCCCCGCCCCCGCCCCCGCCCCCGCCCGCTGTCCGCAGAACCGTTCGGCGGTCCATCACCGTCGCTCGCCGCGTGCGTCGTTCCGCCATGGCCGTCGCGGCCGGTGTCGCCGCGCTCCTGCTCGCGCCGACCGGCTGGCGCATGGTCGCTCCCGCCCCCACCCGGCAGCAGGAATATGCCAGCGCCGTCGCACAACCGCGCACGATCGCGCTGCCCGACGGGTCGCAAATGACGCTCGACGCGGCGTCGCGGGTTGCGATCGCCTTCGGTGGTACCCGCGACCTGTCACTGGCCGAGGGAGCGGCGCGGTTCGACGTGCGGCACGACGCCGATCGTCCGTTTCGCGTTCATGTGGGCGATACGACGATGACCGCGCTCGGCACCGTCTTCAGCGCCGAGCGCCTGACGGGCAGCAGCGAATTGCGGGTCTTTCGCGGGCGGGTCCGCCTCGACGTGCCCGGACAGGCGCCGGTGGTGGTCGATGCGGGCCGCTATGCCCGGATCGGGGCGGACGGCATCACCCTGCGCATGATCGGCGATACCGATCGCACGGCGTGGCGCGACCGCTGGCTGGACGGCGACGCCATCCCGCTGGCAACCGCGCTGACCCGGCTTCAGCGCTACAGCGTCGTACCGATCCGGCTCGCCGATCCGGCACTGGGCACGCTGCCGATCACCGGTCGCTTCCGCCTCGACGGGTCCGGCCAGTCGTTGCGGCTCATCGCATCGCTGTACGACCTGCGTGTCGTGCCGGACCGGGGCGCGCTGTGCCTTGCCTCCGATCGCTACCCCCGCTGCGCGCCGCATGGAACCGACGGCGGGAAATGAACGAGGCGGATGGGGCCTGAGCAACTCTCGATCCCGGTCGGATCAGGTGCTCGATCCAAGGCATCCGGTGGTGCGGGTCTGATGTGATATGCTTGAACGCATCAGACCCTAAACGTCCAGCTTCTCGTAATCCGCGGGCGGCGGCACGCCCTCCATCCGTTCCGCCAGCAGCGGGCGGAAGCTCGGGCGGCTCTTCATGCCGACGTACCAGCGCTTGGCGAGGTCGTGGGTCTTGAAGTCGATCCCGCCCAGATAGTCGGCGATCGAGATCTGCGCCGCCGCCGCCAGATCGGCGAGGCTCATCGTCGAACCGCCCAGCCATTGCCGGTGATCGAGCAGGTAATCGATATAGTCGAGATGCTCGACCGCCGCCTTCATCGCCTCGCGCAGCGCGCGGGTGTCGGGCGACTGGCGGTGGACGATGCGCTTCTCCATCCGCTCCATCAGCAGCGGGCCGGTGATCTCGCGGTAGAATTGCGTGTCGAACCACGTCACCAGCCGCCGCTGTTCGGCGCGGTCGGCGGCGCTGCCGTTGAGCATCGCGGGCTTGTCGCCCGTCTCCTCGATGAATTCGCAGATCGCCATCGAATCGATCAGGCGGATGCCCGCTTCCTCGTCGATCATCACCGGCGTCTGTCCGGCGGGGTTGATGTGGAGGAATTCGTCGCGCCGCGCCCAGGGCGATTCGCGGACCGGCTGGTAGCCGATGCTCTTTTCGGCCAGCAGCAGGCGGACCTTTCGCGAGAAAGGACATAGCGGGAATTGCAGAAGCTGCCACATGGCCCCGTGTTAGGCGGCGGCGTGGCCGGGCGGAAGGGGGTTCGTGTGGGATTGCTGACCTCGCTCGGGTGGCTGCTGGCGGCGCTGGCACTGGCGCGGGCGGGCGCGCGGCCGTGGGTGCAGGGCGCGGCCGCGGTGCTGGCGGGGATCGCGGGCACGACATTGCCCGATCTCGACCTGCTGCTGCCGATCGGCCATCGCAGCGCGCTGACCCATTCGCTGCTGCCGCCGGCGATCCTGTGGGGGCTGGGGGCGAAGCGCCCGGTCACGGCGGGGCTGGCGATCGGGATCGCGCTGCATCTCGCCGCCGATTGCTTCCCCCAGGCCATGCGCGGCTTCGCGACCGTCAAGCTGCCGGGCGCCGGATCGATCGGCGCGGGCGCGTCCTATGCGTGGCTGGGGATGCAGGCGGCGGCGGGCACGCTGACCGGCATCGTGCTGCTGGGACGCAGCCTGCCCGCGCGGACGGCGGCGGTCGTCGCGCTGCTGCTGGTCGCGGTGGGGGTCGGCTATCTTCATGCGGTGGACGGCGGGTGGCGCGCGCTGTCGCTCTACGTCCTGTTCGGCTGGGCGGCGGTACGTCGGCGCTCGACAAAAGATGCGATCGCACGATAATATAGCTGCGCGATCGGCGACGTAACAGCGCGTCGATCGGTCCGGGGGATGGCGTCGTATTGCCGCGCCGGCGTTGCGTACCTCATGCCAGCAACTGGCACCCCTTGGAGAGAATATCGATGTCCGCGTCGTCCCCGTTGCGCCGAATCGGCCAGTTGTTGAGTGGCCTTGTCGTATTGACCCTGTTCGCCGACGGCGCGGTCCAGCTGTTCCAGCCGTCGCTGGTCGCAGCCGAGATGGCGAGCAGCGGCTGGCCGGTCGAACTGGCGCCGGTGATCGGCGGCATCGCGATCCTGTGCGCGCTGCTCTATGCGCTGCCGCAGACGGCGGTGCTGGGCGCGATCCTGATCGCGGGCTTCACCGGGGGCGCGATCGCCACGCACCTGCGGCTGGGCGAGATCGGGTCGGGGCCGCAGCTCCTGTGCATCACGATCGGCGTGGCGGCATGGGCCGGGCTGTGGCTGCGCGGACGGATCAGCCGCGAGCCCGAGATGCTGCCGTCGCGCAGCGCGATCGCCGCCCCGGTGCGGCAGCGCCGCGCGGCGTAACCGCCGTTCCATCCGGCGGCCCCTTCCGATCGGAAAGGGCCGCCGGGCGGTGTCCGGTCAGGCCGCCGCCACCGCCTGCCCCGGCTCGCCCGCCGCATCGTCGAGCAGCTGGTGCGGCAGCCGGGTGAGCATTTCCTTGGGCACCACCTGCCAGAAGCGCGCCTTTGCCCGCTCCCAATCCTCGAGGATCGCGCCCGACCAGCGGCTGTCGGTCGCGGCATGGTGTTGTTCGACCAGGTCGCGCAGCACCGCTTCCCAATGCGCCGAGCCGATGCGGTGGAGGGTGATGCTCTCCGGATTGTAATGCCGCTCGAAGCTGGCGTCGTGATCGTACACGAACGCCATGCCGCCGGTCATGCCCGCGCCGAAATTGGTGCCGGTGCGCCCCAGCACCACCGCGACGCCGCCGGTCATATATTCGCAGCCGTTGGCGCCGCAGCCCTCGACCACCACGGTCGCGCCCGAATTGCGCACCGCGAAGCGCTCGCCCGCCTGGCCCGCGGCGAACAGCCGGCCAGAGGTCGCGCCGTACAGCACGGTGTTGCCGACGATCGTATTTTCATGGCTCTTCAGCGGCGACGACACCATCGGCCGCACCACGATGGTACCGCCCGACAGCCCCTTGCCGACATAGTCGTTGGCGTCGCCGAACACCTCCAGCTTCAGCCCCTTGCACAGGAACGCGCCGAGGCTCTGCCCGGCGGAGCCGCGCAGGCGGACGGTGACATGGCCGTCGGCCAGCTTCGACATGCCGAACTTCCGCGTGATCTCGCTCGACAGGCGGGTGCCGACCGCACGGTGGGTGTTGCGCACCGAATAGGTCAGCTGCATCTTCTCGCCGCGCGAGAAGACCGCCGCCGCATCCTTGATCATCTGCGCGTCGAGACTGTCGGGCACCTCGTTGCGGAAGGTCGACAGGCTGAAGCGCCGCTCGCTCTCGGTCGCATCGACCTTGGCGAGGATCGGGTTGAGATCGAGATCGTCGAGATGCTCCGCCCCGCGGCTGACCTGGCGCAGGAATTCGGTGCGCCCGACCACGTCGTTCAGGCTGCGGACGCCGAGGCGCGACAGGATCTCGCGCACTTCCTCGGCGATGAAGGTCATCAGGTTGATGACCTTCTCCGGCGTGCCGGTGAACTTGGCGCGCAGCCGCTCGTCCTGCACGCACACGCCGACCGGGCAGGTGTTGCTGTGGCACTGGCGCACCATGATGCAGCCCATCGCCACCAGCGACAGCGTGCCGATGCCGAACTCCTCGGCCCCCAGGATCGCGGCGGCGACGATGTCGCGCCCGGTCTTGAGCCCGCCGTCGGTGCGCAGCACCACCCGTCCGCGCAGGCCGTTCAGGGTGAGCGTCTGGTTGACCTCGCTCAGCCCCATTTCCCACGGCGTGCCCGCGTATTTGATCGAGGTCTGCGGGGACGCGCCGGTCCCGCCGACATGGCCCGATACGAGGATGACATCGGCATGCGCCTTCGCCACGCCCGCCGCGACGGTGCCGATGCCCGCCGACGACACCAGCTTCACGCAGACGCGGGCGCGCGGGTTGATCTGCTTCAGGTCGTAGATGAGCTGCGCCAGATCCTCGATCGAATAGATGTCGTGGTGCGGCGGGGGCGAGATGAGCGTGACGCCCGGCGTCGCATGGCGCAGCTTCGCGATGAACTCGGTCACCTTGAATCCGGGCAGCTGCCCGCCTTCGCCGGGCTTGGCCCCTTGCGCGACCTTGATCTCGATCTCGTCGCAGGCGTTGAGATATTCGGCGGTGACGCCGAAGCGGCCCGAAGCCACCTGCTTGATGACCGAATTGCCGTTGTCGCCGTTCTCGTACGGCTGATAGCGGATCGAATCCTCGCCGCCCTCGCCCGATACCGCCTTGGCGCCGATGCGGTTCATCGCGATCGCCAGCGTCTCATGCGCCTCGGGGCTGAGTGCGCCCAGCGACATGCCCGGCGTCACGAAGCGCTTGCGGATCTCGGTGATCGCCTCGACCTGATCGATCGGCACGCCCTGCTCGGGGAAGTTGAACTCGAGCACGTCGCGCAGATAGACCGGCGGCAGGTCGCGCACCCCGCGCGAGAACTGCATATAGGTCGAATAGCTGTCGGTCGCGACCGCGGTCTGCAACAGGTGCATCAGCTGCGCCGAATAGGCATGCGCCTCGCCGCCGCTGCGCTGGCGGTAGAAGCCGCCGATCGGCAGGGTCGCCACCGCGTTGTCGAACGCCGCCTCGTGCCGCTGCGTCGCGTTGACGTGGAGCGAGTGATAGCCCTCGCCCGAGATCTTGGCGGGCATGCCGGGGAAGAAGTCGTTGACCAGCGCGCGGCTCAGGCCCACCGCCTCGAAATTATAGCCGCCGCGATAGCTGGAGATCACCGCGATCCCCATCTTCGACAGGATCTTGAGCAGCCCCTCGTCGATCGCGGTGCGGTGGCGCTTGAGCGCCTCGTCCATGCTGATGTCGCCGAAAAGCCCGCGCGCATGGCGATCGGCGATCGCCGCCTCGGCCAGATAGGCGTTCACCGTGGTCGCGCCGACGCCGATCAGCACCGCATAATAATGGGTGTCGAGGCACTCCGACGAGCGCACGTTGATCGAGGCATAGGAGCGCAGCCCCTTGCGGACCAGATGCGTGTGCACGGCGGCGGCGGCGAGCACGCCCGCGATCGGCACCTTGGTCGCATCCAGATGCTCGTCGGTCAGGAACAGCTCGCTGCGGCCCTCGCGCACCGCCTGTTCGGCCTGTGCGCGGATGCGGGCGATGGCGGCGCGCAGCGCCTCCGGGCCCTCGCCCGCCGGGAAGGTGCAGTCGATCTCCGCCGCCTGGGCGCCGAAATGCGCCTTGAGGCGCAGCCAGTCGCCGTTGGTCAGCACCGGGCTGCCGAGCACCAGCACCGCGCTCGCCCGGTCGCCGGTGTCGAGGATGTTGGCGAGATTGCCGAAGCGCGTCTTGAGCGACATGACGTGGCGCTCGCGCAGCGAATCGATCGGCGGGTTCGTCACCTGCGAGAAATTCTGGCGGAAGAAATGGCTGATGAGCCGCGGCTTGTCGGAGATGACCGCCAGCGGCGTGTCGTCGCCCATCGACCCGATCGCTTCCTTGGCCCCCTCGACCATCGGCGACAGGATCAGTTCCATGTCCTCCAGCGTCTGCCCGGCGCACACCTGCCGCCGCGCGAGTTCGGCGCGGTCGTAGCGCAGCGGCGCCTCGGACGGGGCCGGCAGGTCGTCGATCGTCAGGAAGCGCGCGGTCATGGCGGCATAGTCCGCCTCGGCGGCGATCTTGTCCTTGATCGCGCGGTCCTTGTAGAGCCTGCCCTCGCCCAGATCGACCGCGAGCATCTCGCCCGGCCCCAGACGCCCTTTTTCCACCACCGTCGCCTCGGAGACCGGCACCATGCCCGCCTCCGACCCGACGATCAGCAGCCCGTCGCCGGTCAGCGTATAGCGCAGCGGCCTGAGCGCGTTGCGGTCCAGCCCGGCGACCGCCCAGCGGCCGTCGGTCATGGCGAGTGCGGCGGGGCCGTCCCACGGCTCCATGACGCTGGCGAGATAGTCGTACATCGCGACATGCGCCGGGGGCATGTCCTCCGCGCCCTGCCATGCTTCCGGCACCAGCATCAGCTTGGCGGTCGGCGCATCGCGGCCCGAACGGCAGATCGTCTCGAACACCGCGTCCAGCGCCGCCGTGTCCGACGCGCCCGCCGGGATCACCGGCTTGATGTCCTCGCTACGCTCGCCGAACGCGATGCTCGCCATCTTGATCTCGTGGCTGAGCATCCAGTTCTTGTTGCCGCGGATCGTGTTCACCTCGCCGTTGTGCGCAAGGCAGCGGAACGGCTGCGCCAGCCACCATTGCGGGAAGGTGTTGGTCGAATAGCGCTGGTGAAAGATCGCGACGCGCGACTCGAACCGCTCGTCGGTCAGGTCGGGATAGAAGTCCGACAGCGATTCGGCGAGGAACAGCCCCTTGTACACGATCGAGCGGCACGACAGCGAACAGAAGTAGAAGCCGGTGATCTGCGCGGCGATGATCCGCTTCTCGATCCGGCGGCGCACCAGATACAGGTGCTTCTCGAACTCGGCCTCGTCCATGTCCTCGGGCGCGGGGCCCGCGATCATGATCTGCTCGATCTCGGGCCGGGTCGCCTGCGCCTTCATGCCGATGACCGACACGTCGACCGGCACCTGCCGCCAGCCGTAGATCGACCAGCCCGCCTCGATGATCTCCGATTCGACGAGGGTGCGGCACGTCTCCTGCGCGCCCAGATCGGTGCGCGGCATGAACACCATGCCGACCGCGAGCCGCGCATGGAGCGGCTTGTGCCCCGACGCGGCGATCGCATCGTCGAAGAAGCGGTGCGGCAGGTCGACATGGATGCCCGCCCCGTCGCCGGTCTTGCCGTCGGCATCCACCGCGCCGCGGTGCCACACCGCGCGCAACGCATCGATCGCCGACTGCACGACGCGGCGCGACGCCTTGCCGTCGGTCGCGGCGACGAGGCCGACGCCGCAGGCATCGGATTCATATTCGGGGCGGTACATGCCCTCGGCGGCGAGGCGGAGGCGTTCGGAGGTCATGTCGGTCATGCCGCAAACCCTTTTCTGGAAAGATAGGTGACGATGGCTGCGACGATCGACTGCAACTGCGTCGCGGCGTCCCAGCACTGGTTGACGCGGCGGACCTGTTCCACCTCGTCGATCGGATATTCATGGACCAGCCGGTTGCGCAGCAGGGTCAGATCGACCCACTGATCGGCATCCTCGACGAACCGGCTCTTTTCCATCCAGTTCGCGATGTCGCGCCGGGTCATCGCCGCCGTATCGAGCAATTCCCAGGTAGCGACAAGGCGGACCGCCCGCGCGATCATATCCTGCAACTGCTCGACACGCTTCAGCAGCGCTATGCATGCGATCCGTTCGACCAGCGGCAGCGCGTCCAGCGCCGTCGCATCGGTCGGCAGATGCGCCGCCAGCAGCGGGCGCAGTTCGTCGATGCCGTCCGACAGGCGGCGGCAACGCAGCAGCGTCGCGCGCAGGACCGCGTCGGTATCGCTCACGGCAGCGCCACCGCCTGCGGCGCGACCATCCGGGCGAAATCGGACCATTCGCCCGATCGCGGCGCGAACACGACATCGACCTTCTGCTCGTCGATCCGCTCGAACAGCCGGTCGCGAAACCGGTCGGCCAGCGTTTCGGTGGCGAGCGCGGGGTCGACCTCGATCAGCAGGTCGATGTCGCCGCCGCGCAGGTCGTCGCGCACCCGGCTGCCGAACAGGCGCACGACGACATCCTCGCCGAACGCTTCGCGCGCCGCCGCCTTGATCGCCTGCACCTCGTCCGGCTTCAGCCTCACGCCGCGACCCTTCCCGCCCTGGCCTTGGCCTTGAGGTAAGCGTGCATCCGCTCAGTCACGTCGCGCCCGTCGCGGATCGCCCATACCACCAGCGATGCGCCGCGCACGATGTCCCCGGCGGCGAACACCCCGTCGAGCGAGGTCATCATCGACTTGCCGTCGACGCGCACCGTGCCCCAGCGGGTGACGCCCAGTTCGGGCGCGGCGAACAGCGTCGGCAGGTCCTCGGCATCGAAGCCCAGCGCCTTCACCACCAGATCGGCGTCGAGCACGAATTCGTTGCCGGGATCGGCCTCGGGCGCGCGGCGGCCCGAGGCGTCGGGCGCGCCGAGGCGCATGCCCGTCGCGCGCACCTGCACCACCTGTCCGTCGCGGTCGTCGAACGCGGCGGGGGCGGAGAGCCAGACGAACTCGACGCCCTCCTCCTCGGCATTGGCCACCTCGCGCTGCGATCCGGGCATGTTCGCCCGGTCGCGGCGGTAGAGGCACTTGACCGACTTCGCCCCCTGGCGGATCGCGGTGCGCACGCAGTCCATCGCGGTATCGCCGCCGCCGACGACGACGACGTTCTTGCCCGCCGCGTTGAGCGACCCGTCGTCGAACGCGGGCACAGAATCGCCGAAGCCGACCCTGTTCGATGCGGTCAGGTAATCGAGCGCATCGACCACCCCGCCGCTGCCGATGCCGGGCGCCTTGATCGCACGCGGCTTGTAGACGCCGGTCGCGATCAGGATCGCGTCATGCTTCGCGCGCAGTTCGTCGAGCGTCGCGTCGCGCCCGACCTCGAACCCTTCGTGGAAGACGATACCGCCTTCCTTCAGGCGCTCGACCCGGCGCATGACCACCGGCTTCTCCAGCTTGAAGCCGGGGATGCCGTAGGTCAGCAGCCCGCCCGCACGGTCGTAGCGGTCGTAGACATGGACCTCATAGCCCAGGTTGCGCAGCCATTCCGCCGCCGACAGGCCCGCAGGTCCCGCACCAACGATGCCGACCGACTGGCCACGGGCCGGGCCGACCGCGACCGGTTCGACCCAGCCGTTCTCCCATGCGGTGTCGGTGATGAACTTCTCGACCGATCCGATCGTGACCGCGCCGTGGCCGGAGAATTCGATGACGCAGTTGCCCTCGCACAGCCGGTCCTGCGGACAGATGCGCCCGCAGATCTCGGGCATGGTCGAGGTGCTGTTCGACAGCTGATACGCTTCCTGCAACCGCCCCTCGGCGGTCAGGCGCAGCCAGTCGGGGATGTGGTTGTGCAGCGGGCAGTGCACCGAGCAATAGGGCACGCCGCATTGCGAGCAGCGCCCCGCCTGGTCCTCGGCCGCCGGTGGCGCGTAGCGCTCGGCGATCTCGCGGAAGTCTTCCGCGCGGTGTTCGGCGTCGCGCTTGGCAGGATATGCCTGCGGACGCGCGACGAACTTCAACATCGTTTGCTCGGCCATGATGCCCTCCGACGGTTCGGAAAGCATATTGCAGGCCGAGAGTCACGCAACTTTTGCCGATATGGTCAACAGTACTGACCTAACTACCCTAATTGCAAGTCAGTCTCAACTTTGTCTGGATATGTAGGAGATATTACAGGTCCGATCCGGCCCTATCGCATCGCCAGCCAGATCAGCGCCGCCGATCCCACCACGATCCGATACCATGCGAACGGCGCGAAGCCGAACCGCCCCACCACCTTCACGAACGCCTTGACCACCAGCAGCGCGACGACGAACGCCGCGACGAAGCCGATGGCGATGCCGGTCAGGTCGTCGAACGTCAGCAGCGCGCGGTCCTTGTACAGCGAATAGGCCGTCGCCGCGATCATCGTCGGCACCGCGAGGAAGAAGCTGAACTCCGCCGCCGTCCGCCGCTCGAGGCCCAGCAGCAACCCGCCCATGATCGTCGCCCCCGACCGGCTGACGCCGGGCAGCATCGCCAGACACTGCATCGCGCCGACCGATACGGCGTTGCCGACGCTCATGTCCTCCACCGCATGGATGCGCACCCGCTTCACCATCCGCTCGATCAGCAGGATCAGCACGCCGCCCACCACCAGCGCGGTCGCGACGATCGCGGGCCGCTGCATCACCGCGCGGATCGCGTCGTAGAACAGCGCGCCCGCCACCATCGCGGGCAGGAAGCCGATCAGGATGTTACGGGTGAAGGCGATCGCCTGGGGATCGAGGCGGGTCAGCCCCAGCGCCACCCCGGTGAAGCGCGCGCGATAGGCGACCAGCACCGCGAGGATCGCGCCCAGCTGGATCGCGATCTTGAACACGACCGAACTCTCGTCGGTATAGCCGAACATCTCGCCCGCGAGGATGAGGTGGCCGGTGGACGACACCGGCAGGAACTCGGTCAGCCCCTCGATGATGCCGAGAACGACATAGGTGATCCAGTCCACTTACGCCCCCTTCAGCTCGGCGATGCGCCCGAAGCGCCCGCTCTTGCGATATTGCACCAGCCAGTCGGGGGCGACCGTCGCCAGCGGCACCGGGCGGATGCCGAACGCCTCGATCCCCGCGGCACCGGCGGGCACGACATTGTCCTGCGACAGCATCGCCCACTGGTCCTTCGAGATCGGCGTCAGCGGCAGCGCGGCGATCAGCCCGCCCAGTTCGCCCGGCACCTCGACGAAGCGCACGTCGCGGCCCAGCGCCTGCGCGATCCAGCGGTTGAGTTCACCCATCGACACCACGTCGGGCCCGCCGACCGTGAAGGTCTGCCCCCCGAAGCGGTCGGGATCGGCCAGCGCCTTGACGACCGCCTGCGCCAGATCGACGACATAGAGCGGCTGGAACTTCGTGCCCGCCGCCATCACCGGCACGATCGGGCGACCGATCAGCGCGGGTGCCCTGGCGATCATGCCCGCGAAGCGGTTGACGAAGCCGTCCTCGCGCCCGAACACGATCGAGGGGCGCAGGATGGTGGCGTCCGGAAAGGCGGCGCGCACCGCTTCCTCGCCCGCCGCCTTCGACCGGCCATAGGCCGACGGCGACTGCGCATCGGCCCCGATCGCCGAGATCTGGACGAAGGCCTTGGCCCCCGCCGCCCGCGCCGCTTCGGCGACGGTCCGCGCGCCCGCGACATGCACTTTGTCGAAATCCCCCGCGAGGATGCCGACGAGGTTCACCACCGCGTCCGACCCCGCGACCGCGCGCGCGACCGTCTCGGGCCGCGACAGGTCGGCGGCGACGAACTGGGTCTGGCCAAGGCCGCCCTGCGTCTTGAGATACAGCGCCTGGCGCGGATCGCGCTGCGCGATGCGGACGCGCGCGCCCGCCTTCAGCAGCTCCTGCGCGACATAGCGGCCGACGAAGCCGCCACCCCCGAACAGCGTGATCAACTGGTTCTTCATCGTGCCTGACCCTTGCCCATGGACGCCTGACCGTCTCGACGCGCCTCCCCCATGCCGTTCCGCGCGCAAAACGGCAAGGACCGCGATTATTCGCAACAAAGCCGTTGACACCCCCGCCGCCCCCCCGTAGAGGCGCCCTCCTACCCCGTGCCCAGATGGCGGAATTGGTAGACGCACCAGCTTCAGGTGCTGGCGATCGCAAGGTCGTGGAGGTTCGAGTCCTCTTCTGGGCACCATTTGTTCTCTCTGGAAATGTCCAGAGACGTCCAGCAAGTAGCTGGTTTCAAAGCAAAATTTCATCGACGATCGCTGGCAACCATCCGGGTTGATCCAGCTGATTCCAGCAAAAGAGTCACAAAAAGAGGCTCATTTTGTGACTGCTGAATCGACCCGGAGAACACCGGGAACTCGATGATGCTGACACAACTCAAGATTACCTCCGCCAAGCCGAAGGCCAGGCCCTACAATCTCGCCGACGGACAGGGCCTCGTGCTCGTCATCCAGACCAGTGGCTCGAAGCTGTGGCGCTTCCGCTACCGCTATGGCGGGCTGCAAAAGACGCTTCACCTCGGCCCCTGGCCGACGATCTCGCTCGCCGATGCGCGCGAGAAATGTCGCGAGGCGAAAAAGGCGATCGCCGCCGGGCTCGATCCGGTTCTCGAGAAGAAGCGCGCCAAGGTCACCGCGAAATTCTCGACGGCAACGGCCTTCAAGGAGGTCGCGCTCGAGTGGCTCGCCAAGTGCGTGTCAATCGGCGTCCAAAAAGGACCCCCTATCGGCGTGCAAAAGGGACCCCCTTCGTCAAGCAGCGTGACGGGTATGACGGGCGCACCGTTCGCGCTGGTTGCGGCGTAGGGCGGGCGTAGCC